>CAJXMN010000075.1 GCA_913056215.1 uncultured Flavobacteriales bacterium
TTCACCATATTTTTCATTCTTTTCCTTGGGTTTTGGTTCGGCCCACCAGCCACCGCCTTTTAATGTAGAAGGCCAATTCAGATGAATGCCGTCGTCTGTTTTCAGCACTGCATCTTCCCAGTTCCATCCTTCCAGCTTCATGATTGACGATGTCCCCGAGATCACTCCGCCTTTTGGTGTGGCTTGTGCGTAAAGTACGCCGTTCGTTTTTACTGTAGCACTTACATCTGAAGTGGCATTAAACGCGATCAGCGAGCGAACATGTGGGTTCCACTTACCCACCTCATCAAAATCGCGAGTAGCACGCACAGCATCGATTTCAGTAAGACCCAGCGTTGAATTTGGAGCAATAAAAGACGGATATAAATGATTGCCTTTACAATCAATGATGGTATCCCACTTTTCAGGATCAATGGTGTGGGCCAACGCATTTTCCACCAAGATGATTTCATCCCCTTCAATGCCGACCAACCCTTGAGCATATTTATCGCCATTTCCCACATGTACGGTTCCGCGAGAATATAAAATGCGCTGCTGACTCCAAACACTCATGTTTGCTAATAAAAACGTCACCAAAATGATTACAAATCTATTATACTTCATGTCTTTCAAAGTTATTGTGCTTCTTCACCGATAGAGTCGCAGTGCCAGTGTTTTTGTTCTTTCTTTTCAAACGTCTTTTTCTTATCGCCTTTTTTATTCGAGGCCAGCATTTTATTGATGATACGTGCTTTTTCCCGTGCGATTTGTCGTTGATGAACCGCATTATTTTCAGCTCGGTAAAGCTCTTCGCCGTCTACAAATACATGTAATGTGCGCGCTTTTATACTGAGCGGATGATCCGACCACACCACAACGTCAGCATCTTTCCCTACCTTTAAACTACCCATACGGTCTTCCAAATGCAGTAGTTTTGCCGGGTTCAATGTGATCATTTTCCAGGCTTCTTCTTCGGTCATACCTCCATATTTTATTGCTTTCGCCGCTTCCTGATTCAATCGTCGGCCCATTTCAGCATCATCGGAATTAATCGCCACCGTCACACCTTGATCATTCATAAGAGATGCATTGTATGGAATAGCGTCTTTTACTTCATATTTATAAGCCCACCAATCGGAAAACGTACTTCCTCCTGCGCCATGCTCCACCATTTTATCAGCTACTTTATACCCTTCTAGAATATGGGTAAACGTATTCACCGTAAAACCCATGGAGTCCGCGACGTGCATAAGCATATTGATTTCACTTTGCACATAACTGTGACAGCTGATAAAACGTTCACTATTTACCACTTCCAGCACAGCCTCCATTTCCAAATCCTTAGCCGGGCGCTTAACACCTTTCATTTTTCTTCTTTTTGGAGACAACGCATTGAATTCTTCCCATTTTTTCTCGTATTGTTTGGCCCGCTTGAATGCATCATAAAAGACCTGTTCCACGCCCATCCTTGTCTGTGGAAAACGCACTGTACGATAAGGTCCCCAATTCGATTGTTTTACGTTTTCACCCAGCGCAAATTTGATAAACTTTGGAGCGTTATCAATCAACATTTCTTCAGGCGAATAGCCCCATTTTAATTTTATCAACGCCGATTGCCCGCCAATCGGGTTTGCAGAGCCGTGTAGTAGTTGAGAAGCAGTCACCCCTCCACTCAACTGGCGATAAATATTAATGTCATCCGATCGCACAACATCCCCAATGCTTACTTCAGCAGAATTGGCTTGTCCACTTTCATTTACCCCTTTGGAAATAGCAATGTGTGAATGTTCGTCAATGATTCCTGACGTGATGTGCAAGCCTTTACAATCAATTTCAATCGCATCCGCCGGAACCGAAAAATTTCCTGTGCCCACAAAGTCAATCTTTCCATTTTTAATGATAACAGTTCCTCCTTCGACAATACCTTCTGCTTCGTTCGTCCAAAGCGTCCCATTGCGAAGGACATAGGATTGATTATCGGGCAGTGAATCCCAACCATAAGCCATATTTGGATATCGCAGCTTTTTTATATCGATCGTGTCTATTTTTAAGGGCTTTTGTTTCGTTTCATCCTCAAATCGTTCAATTTGGACCCCCGTCCAGCTTCCCCACTTGCCGTTGGGCATTTGGCCCTGACCCAAAAACAGATCCAGACGCTCGTTAAAATGACCATGCAAGGTCACCACTCCTTCATAAAAATCATCGTCGACTTCGAAATGAAAGGCAGCATCGTTGCTTTCGCGTTCAATATGGACTTTCACCTTAGTAGTATCAATTGTTTCTACTGGTGGATTTGCCGACGAATCAACAACAGTTTTATAAGTCTTCGTCTCTCCGCTCAATTTACCAGCGTCTCCTTTTATTTGAACCACGTAGGAAGTACTATCCAAACTAAACCGGTATTTTCCCCGAATATCCACTTCGGGAAGTTTATGCAAGATTTGGCGATTACCCACCGACCAGGATTCCAGTAATTGCACATCTTTATATTCAAAAGGATCTTTATCGTAAATAGAGAAAGAAGCTAGCTTACCTTCCTCTATACTCCCGAGATCGCGAGAAACATCGAGTATTTCAGCCGGCATTTGTGTCAGCGAATATATGGCTTGCTCTCTGGACAACCCTGCTTCACGGGCAGCGTGCAAGTGTTTCCAGAAATCCTTTGGTTTTTTGTGTCCTTTTGTAGATATCGCGAAAGGAATGGATTTCTTTTCCAAGAAAAAGGGGTTGCCAGGAGCTAATTCCCAATGTTTGAGGTCACTCAAAGGAATTTGACGCGAAACATAGGGGTCTGCGACATCATAAGCCGCAGGAAAATTAATCGGCACAATTAAAGGTTTGTTCAAATCCTGCATTTCACCTATTCTTTCGTATTCATTACCACCACCGACAATGTGAATAGAAAGATCAAATTCTTGCGCTAATTTTTGAACCCGCAATACTTCGAGCTTATCATCAACATCAAAAAACAGCGGTAAATCCAGTTGCTTATTCAGCGCTTCCAACGAACGGTTTTTAGGCATGCACGATTTGTTTTCTTCGTAATATCGGGCGTCATACATCGCTTGTCGAAAGAGCGCAATGGATCCCATCTGAGAAGACGGATATGTTTGACGCGAAACGCCTTTTTTCAATGAGAAAAAACCAGCAGCTTCTGCACGTATCACCGCTTCGTTTTCGGGGACATTTCCCAGCGCCACAATCGCACCTGTTCCCCGCATAACTCCATCCTTGATGTGTGTAAGCGCTACACTGAACCCCATTTTCTGCAATTGTTCAGCAGACGCCTTCTTCTGTTCAAAATAGTCAGCTGCTACCATTTCAGGCTTAATTGATTCATTCCAGTAGAAAGCACCTTTCTTTTTACTTTTCAACTGCGGTCGCGGATTCCATTTTTTTTTGTCGGCCTTTGGTAAGCCAATATCAGAATGCAATTCAATAAACGAGGGAACGATTGTTTTACCTTCCATATCGATTTCCACCGAACCTTTCGGTTTTCTGACCAGTTTTCCGACGGAATGGATTCTCCCATCCTTAACGACAACCGATGCTTTGGAAAGGGTTTTCTGACTACTAACAACAACTGTTGCGTTTTTTAATACATAGGCCACGGGCTCCGAATCTTTGACACCATTTTCGGGGACAGGAATTTGTCCACAAACGAGATGTGGGCCAAAGAGGATAAAAATAAAAAAGTACTTTACGGATTGTATCATGCCTTCATCGTGTTTAGCGAATCGAAATTAATGAAATTGAACAAAAGAGGGCCACAAATAGTTAGTTTTTCAGTACATTTGAATTAAAATTGATAGAATGAATGCATTAGTAGCAGCACACTCAGGATTACGTTACATTGTTTTGGCATTGATGATCATTGCCATTGTAAATGCCTTGATGAATTTGAAATCGGACAGTTACGTCAAAAAGGATCGACTCATCAACCTATTTGCAATGATTTCACTGCATATTCAACTGGTGCTTGGGTTAATCTTATATTTTATCAGTCCAAAGGTGCAGTTTGTTGAAGGGATGATGGGTGAAGCGAATTTACGATTTTTTGCCGTTGAACACATATTAATGATGTTGCTTTCCATTCTATTTATTACGTTGGGAAGAAAACGAGCAGAGAAGAGTCCTGACCCGAGTCGACGCCACAAACTCATTTTGCGTTATTACGGTTTGGGCTTTATACTCATATTTATTGCAATTCCATGGCCTTTTATTTACGACAAAATAGGAGCTGGTTACTTTTAGCACCTGTATTTCTTGTTTTTTCACGTTGTGCTCCAACCTCTGTTGTTAACGAGAGCACGGGAAAGGTCGATGGTGCGCTGGTGTACAAAAAGCACTGTGTAAGTTGTCATGGCAAAGGCGGTGATCGCGGTTTGAGCAACGCGGCTAATTTAAAGAAGAGCACCCTGAGATCTTCAGAAATTAGAAAAACGATCCTTTATGGGACAGAAAACGGTATGTCGGCATACGAAGAAGTTATTACGAATAATGAGGAGTTAAATGCATTAGTAAAGCACGTCAAAAGTTTGCAGGAAGATTAATGGAGATAGGTAAGATAAAAAAAGGAATTGAGGGCGAAAAAGCTGTTTTAGTTGGTGTTGTAAGTCAGGATCAAACAAAAGAGGAAGGGAAAGAGCACATTGATGAACTCGCCTTTCTGGCAAAAACGGCAGGAGCTGTCACGAAAAAAAAGTTTTTACAAAAGTTACAAGTTCCTCACCCAAAAACATTTTTGGGGAGTGGCAAGCTCAAAGAAGTTAAAGATTATGTCATAGAGCACAAAATCGACATGGTTATTTTTGACGACGATCTCAGCCCTTCCCAGCTACGTAATATTGAACGCTTTTTGAACGTTAAAATTCTGGATCGCAGCAACCTTATTCTTGACATCTTTGCCTCTCGGGCCCAAACAGCGCATGCAAAAACACAGGTTGAACTTGCGCAATACGAGTACCTTTTACCACGTCTAACGCGCATGTGGACCCACCTCGAGCGCCAGAAAGGAGGTATTGGAATGCGCGGACCAGGAGAGACACAAATTGAAACGGACCGTCGAATCATTAAGGAAAAAATTACGCTACTCAAGAAAAAATTAAAGAAAATAGATAAACAGAAGGCAGTACAACGCGGTAATCGGGGCCAATTAGTGCGGGCTGCACTCGTCGGTTATACCAATGTCGGAAAGAGCACGATTATGAATGCTATCAGTAAGTCCGATGTTTTTGCTGAAAACAAGTTGTTTGCCACCTTAGATACGACAGTCCGAAAGGTCGTGATCGAAAACTTACCATTCCTACTTTCAGATACAGTAGGATTTATTCGCAAACTTCCTCACCAATTGGTTGAGTCCTTTAAATCGACCCTGGATGAAGTGCGTGAATCAGACGTTATTATCCATGTGGTGGATATTTCGCACCCGAACTTTGAGGATCATTACCGCGTGGTGAATGAAACGCTCGGCGAAATTGATAAAGACGAAAAACCCACAATTGTCGTGTTCAATAAAATTGATGCGTACAAATACGAACCACAAGAAGCGGATACGCTGGAGGAAAAGGGTCCGGAAAACTACTCCCTGGAAGAGTTAAAACAACAATGGATGGCGCGTCTAAACGACAGTAAATGTGTTTTTATCTCTGCAGAAAAGAAAATCAATTTTGATGAATTTAAATCTATTCTCTACGACGAGATTAAGACGATATTTCAGGAACGCTATCCCTATAACAATTTTCTGTACTAAAGGAGCACAAAAATAACGAGCGGAATTACATTGTCTGTGCCGAGTATTGAGAAATTCAAAGTGTGTATCTTCCTTCTTAATTCTGTCATAAAAGTTTGTAAATTACAATGTTTACTTTTTTTTGGCACAGTGTGAATTCATTCAAAACATACAAATCAGGACATCACTGCATATGAGCAAAATGAACTTAAAAAAAGGTTCTACCACGAATGTAGTTGCTAAGTAACTTATCTCGACTCCGCTCGATATAGCACATTTCGGCTTCGCTCACTTCGGTAAACTCTGCGCATCGCGATGCAACGCTTTTTGATTGAGCATTCTATTGCTGCGGGATTCCCGCCTGCTGGCGGACAGGCAATCGCGCAAGTAATAGCTGTCATTTTCAACTGACTGCCCGTTTCAACAGCTTGCTTTTTATTGAATGATCTACTCATCTTTAAGTGGCTGAAGGCACTATCATATAGATTACGCTTCCATCATCGAGGGATAAATCCCTCGCCGATGCAATCGCTGAAACAACAATCATTACTCCCTGGGGTATCCAATCATTAAATCGTTATCCATTATAATAACAGTAACCTCAAAAATAATTTCATTTCCCATTGCTCATAAGCGATATTTAAATAAACTTGTACTCCCCAAAATAATGCCCGGGTGGCGGATTTCCGGTAATCGGAGCAAGCTGGTAGACGCGTCCCGATTCCATCGGGATTCTTTCGGGAGTGCAGAAACTTTAACCAATAAATCAATCAAAATGAATTACTCTGTTTATATCTTGTACAGCGCAACGTTTGATCGTTATTATATCGGGCAAACTAATAATTTGGACAATCGAATCAAACGACACAACAACGGTTACGTGAGGTCAACAAAACCTTATCGACCATGGAAAATTGCTTTTCGGACTAACACCAAAGACAGAAAATCCGCCGTGAGGCTCGAAAATCAAATAAAATCCTACAAATTACGCGTGAAAATTCAGGAATTCATCTACTCCGATCAAAATATCGTTAAAAAATAATTGTTCCTAGTATTGCTCATAAGCGATATTTAAATAAATTTGCAGTCACTCTATTTTATGCCCGGGTGGCGGAACTGGTAGACGCGTTGGATTCAAAATCCAATTCTTTCGGGAGTGCGGGTTCGATTCCCGCCCCGGGTACAAAACGGAGTGAGTGTGAGAACGAGAGCGATGACACTCACTTTGTTTTTTCTTTGCTCTCACTCTGCTATTCACACCTCGCTATGTTTAATTTCGAAGAATAATAAATTAGGCACCAAGCCCAGTTGTTAAATCAGCAAACGAAAGAATTACACGCTCAGGGCTTTTTCTCAGTAGTTAAAAGAAATTAGTTACATTTTCCATTCAAGTTACACCCATGAAAGATTTCGTAACAATAATGACCTTCTCCCACTCCATTGAAATTACGGTTTTACGGTCTCGTCTTGAAGCAGACGGTATAGAATGTTTTTTGAAAGATGAGTATACTGTTGATGCCCATCCGATTATTCTAATGCCATTGGCGGGGTTAAACTCCAGGTAAGACAGAAAGATGTTTTAAAAGCAAAAGAAATTCTACAAGAAAATGGTTACTTAAATGATACCCGACAATATCAGCCAAAACTTTTGATTCTAGCTGACAAATATACCGCAAAAACCCCCTTTCTTAGCAATATGCAATTTGAATTCCGTTTGATGATAATGGTTTCCCTCATTGCTTTGATTTTTTCTCTTATTCTGCATTCCGCCTCTTAAATTAAATCCTAAAAGAAAATCTTGGTCGTTAAACATTCAAATTATTGAACGCAAAAAAAACGACACTCCGTTAGGAATGTCGTTTTATTCAGTCATAGAAAAACCTGTGTTCTACTGTTTCACAATTTTAAACGTTTTGGAACCTTGCTCATTGTACACGCGAAGCGTATATATTCCAGTTTCCAGGTGATCAATAGCTACAGTTCCCTCCGTCGAATTTTGTAGCGCCTGGTCATCCACGGCTACTACTCGACCGTTAATGTCAAGTATTTCCACTTGCAAAGCCTTTTCGTTTTCAGGATTCGCAATATTAATCTCATTGGATGCTGGATTCGGATAAACAGCAATTTCTTTCATACTTTCCATTCCTACAGAAAGGTAGTTACAATTCCCGTCGACACGTAACATCATGATAGCCGTATCTGCTGGACAAACTCCATTATCAGCAATATATTGATAGTTGTAATCTCCAGGTGCATCTGGTGAAGTCACTTGTCCATTACCGAGTGGATTCTCGTAGGGATCATTCCATGTACCAATCGTATCGGCACTATTATCCAGACCGTCATTCAAATCGACTGGTTCATTTCTACAAGCTACTAAGAGACCATTTTGACCTGCATTTGAAGCAGGGAATAAGTCAATAGTAGCAACTGTCGTATCAGATTCACAAATCGCGTCGACGATGTAATATACTTCGTGCGGCACAGCTGGCAGATTTGATACCACAAACAAGGAGTCATCCACGATTAAAGACGGTGTATTTGGATATTCCCAACGCCCATTATTCTGACCTTGTACGATGATGTTATTATTCAAATTAACGGTGTCGTCAAGTCGACAGAAATCGAGCGCTCCATCCTGCCCAGGAACAGCGAAACAGTTATCAATTTTCACATTATCCAACAATATGTCATTGTAAAATGCTGAATTGATCGTAACTGTTTGATTCGTCATGAATCGCACTTTAATGACCTGACCCGCATAAGCCGCCAGGTCATACGATTCCGTTCTCCAGTTTGTACTATCACCCTGAAGTGTATCCAGATAATTCCACGTTCCGTTGGCGTAAACCTCAACTATGAGTGGAACGTTATCTCCAGGGTTATCGGTGTTATTACTGAACCAATCGAACTCCAAATAAGGATCGACTAACGGCGAAACATCGATATTCGGTGAAGTCAGCATAACACTGTCTGGGTTAGAGCCAGAGCCATCTGTCCAGGCAAAGGTCCCATTTGGACGCCCATTAGCAGCTGCACCATAACCAGGAGAGCCCGAAAATTCCCACAATGTATTAGCAGATGTAGAGTTTATATTGTTGAAATTATCCCAACAATCTGGTTGAACACCAGCCTGAAATTCCTCTAAGAACGGCGCCATGTAAGTGAGACACTCTGTTGAAAACTCTTCAATCGCACTGTAATCACTCGTATCACCAGGACTACAAATTGCTCTTACATAAGCATCGTACTGCGTGTCCGGAGTAAGTCCTGTAATTGTTTCAGGATTATTGGTTGTTACTAACGTATTACCTGTTCCTAAAGTGAATCCAGCCGTATCATATTCAATGATCCATTCTGTTTCATTAAACCCAGCTTGCCAGTCCAATTCAGTTGTCGTTGCAGCAATATTGACAGCTGATAAACCAGTCGGATCTGGGCAAGAAGGTGCTTCAAGAATTTCGAATTCATCAATAGCCAAATCACCATTGATTCCAGCACGTGAAGTTACAAATCTGATTTGAACAGTTTGTCCGATATATCCTCCAAGTGCAATACCAAACTCTTGCCATGGCTCTATTTCACTCGTTTGCTGTTGTCCACTAATCGATCCAATTCCATCCCACGTCAAACCACCATCATCAGATACTTGAACGCTTAACTGAGTGATATCGTCACCATACATGTGATAATAGAACGTCAGATATGGAACTGTCAACGGAGTCAGGTCAATATACGGAGATGTAAATTGAGCAACATCCCCATTTGATCCAGAAGAAGATTCCGTAAAGATATAATTTCCTGTTCCTCCAAATCCTGATGAGGGACCTGTACTACCAGTAGGTGTGTTACCTGAATTTGTTTCAAATGCATAGTCACTTGTTGGGTTTCTTGTCCAACACTGGCTAATATCACCAGAAACAGGATCCCAATCCGTTCCATCAAAATTCTCATTGAAAGGTGCCGTAAACGGAGAACATGACGTAGTAAGTGTAAGTGGTCCTACCCAATCTGATTCGTCACCTCCTCCACAGTCAGCCTGTACGTAGAAATCGTATTGAGTGGCTGGGTTTAATCCAGTAATTGTTGCAGGATTCGATGTTACAGGTTGGAATGTTCCACCACCTTGTGTAAATCCAGCTAGACCAAATTCAATATTCCAATTCGTTGCAGAGCCTAACTCTGTCCATGCCAACTCAACATCTGTACTACCTATAGTATTAGCTACAAAATCAATAGGAAATGGACAAGTTGGTGCTTCTTCGACTACAAACTGGTCGATTGAAACATCACCATTTAGACCACCACCGCGCGCTGTACTGAAACGCACCTGGATCGTTTGTCCTGCATAAGCCGTTAGGCTCACTGGATAAACCTCCCAGGCATCACCGTTAGCAGTTTGTTGTTCACCTACTATGGTGCCTTCATTCGTCCAGGTTGCTCCACCATCGTCAGATATTTCAACATCTAGCTGTGTAATATCATTTCCGTACATGTGGTAGTAAAAGGTTAAAAATGGATCCGTTAAAGGAGTTAAATCAATTTCAGGAGAAACAATTTGGGCGACATCACCTGTAGAACCAGAAGAGGCCTCAGAGTAAACATAATTGCCAGCTCCACCAAAGCCTGTTGATGGACCTGTACTTCCTGAAGGAGTGCCGCCAGTGTTAGACTCGAATATAAAACCTGTGTTTGGATTGCGCGACCAACACGGACTAATATCTCCTGTGGCCGTATTCCATTCCGTACCATCAAAGTTTTCTGTGTAAGGAGCCGTTTCAGGTAAACAGTTCGTAAATGCTGAGACTGGACCTATCCAATCAGACTCATCACCTCCCCCACAATCTGCTTGCAAGTAAAAGTCATAGGCAGTAGCAGAATTAAGTCCCGTTACTGTTCCCGGGTTGTTTGTAACCGGAAATAGCGTACCTGAACCTTGTGTAAATCCAGCAGGGCCATATTCAATATTCCACATGGTTTCCGTTCCACCATTTGTCCAAGAAAGCTCTACACTGTTGGTTCCAATATTTGTCACTACAAGGTCAGAAGGGAATGGGCAGGTAGGAGCCTCTTCGATTACCAACTGGTCAACAGAAACATCTCCTTCATACCCTCCTCCTTTCGACGTTGAAAAGCGCACTAGAATACTTTGACCTGCATAAGCAGAAAGGTTAACCGGGTAGATTTCCCACGCATCTGTTTCGGCTGTTTGTTGTTGCCCAACAATTGATCCCTCAACGGTCCAGGTCGTTCCACCATCATCTGAAATTTCTACGTCAAGCTGTGTTATTTCACTTCCAAACATGTGATAGTAGAATGTCATATAGGGGGTCGTCAGTGGCGTTAAATCAATTTCTGGTGATATTATTTCAGCTGTGCTTCCCGTGGTACCAGAAGAAGCTTCCGTATAAACATAATTTCCTGCACCTCCTAACCCAGAAGAAGGCCCAGTATTGAAACTTCCTGTTCCACCTGTATTTGATTCAAAAGCATAACCCGTAGTTGGTGTTCTCGTCCAACAAGGACTGATATCTCCTGTCCCCGTGTCCCACTGGGGTCCATCAAAAGACTCAGTGTATGGTGCTGAAGCTAGCGCCGCACAATTGGTAAAACCTCCTACTGGACCAATCCAGTCTGAAACATCACCGCCACCACAATCAGCTTGTACATAAAAATCATAAGAAGTTCCAGCAGTTAGTCCTGTCACGGTAAAAGGATTTGAATTTGCAGGAACTATCGTTCCAGTTCCTTGCGTGAATCCTGTAGGACCGTACTCAATATTCCAGTTTGTTGCCGTACCATTCTCTGTCCAGGAAAGATCAGCAGAGTTTTGCCCTGTATTCGTAACGATTAGGTTAGAAGGGAATGGACATGTTGGAGCTTCCTCAACAACGAACTCATCAATCGAGACATCACCATTAAAACTACCCCCTTTATTTGTAGAAAACCTTACAAGCACAGTCTGTCCTGCATAGGCAGTAAGGCTTACTGCCAATCGCTCCCAAGGATCTGATTCATCCGTTTGTTGTTCACCAATAACCGACCCTTCAACGGTCCAAGTTGTTCCTCCATCATCGGAAATTTCTACATCTAACTGTGTGATATCATCTCCGTGCATGTGATAATAAAATGTCATGAACGGATCTGTCAAAGGGGTCAAATCAATTTGAGGCGAAGTCAGTTCAGCCAAATCACCTGAAGTTCCAGAAGAAGCTTCAGTGTAAACGTAGTTCCCCGTTCCTCCAAAAGCTGCAGTAGGTCCAGTGTTGGATGAAGTGGTGTTTCCAGTATTCGTCTGAAAGTAAAAACCAGTAGAACTATTTCTCGTCCAACAGGCATCAATAGCACCTGTTCCAGGATCCCAAGTTCCTCCATCAAAATTCTCCGTATAGGGTGCTGTTTGCGGACATTGCGATAGCGCAACATTCACATTAAAAGTACCTAATACGGCTAAAACGGCTAACAATATATTTCTTTTCAAGAGCATACTATTTTATTAATTATAATCCATTACGCAACTAAGACGTAAATTTTCTAAAATTAGTTGGTTTATAAAAGTTAATTTACAAAAATAATTATATCTGTTAAAGATATTGCAAATTATATTGTTTTAGTTATTTATAATTGTCTAATGTTGAAATACACCTTCTAAGAGGTTCAGTTCTATAGTGAGCCAAAAGTCTTACTTCTCTTTATTAAAAAAATGAAAAGAATTAAGTAAATTCTTAGTTCTATAAACATGATAAAACAAAAAAAGCGGCACTCCTCAGAGTACCGCTTTTCCAATTATTTGTGAGCAATTATATCAATTTACTGCTTCACAAGTTTGAAGGTCTTCTGACCGGATTCATTGTAGATACGGATGGTATAAATACCCGTTTCTAAATGATCGATCGCAACCGTTCCTTCAGTTGTGTTTTCGAGTGCATCATCATCAACCGCAACTACACGTCCATTCACGTCAAGTATTTCTACTTTCAACGCTTCAGAATTTGCAGGGTTGACAATATTCACTTCTTCTGTCGCAGGGTTTGGATAAATTGAAATTTCATTCATCGCTTCCGTAGCGAGTGATAAGTAATCACAATCACCATCTACCATCAAATCAACAAGTGATGTGTCCGCTGGACAAACACCATTTGAAGTGATATAGTCATAATTGTAATTTCCTCCTGCTGATGGCGCAGCAATTTGACCGCTAGCCAACATGTTATTAGAAGGATCGTACCAGTCACCTCCAAGGTCAACGTTTCCGTTAAGTCCTTGAATTAAATTAACAGGTTCGTTTAAACAAACTTCAACTGAACCATCTTCACCCGCTGAAGAAGGAGGGAAAACGTTAATCGACGCTACCGTCGTGTCCGTTTCACAAATCCCGTCTACTAGGTAGAGTACATCATAGGTATCAGCAGGCAATGTTCCAACATTGAAAATCGAATCATTCGTGATCAAGAATTGACCTCCAGGATATACCCAGCGACCGTTGGTTTGACCTTTAACGATGATATTGCTATTTAGATTCAATGTATCATCTAAACGACAAATATCAGCAGAACCATCTTGTCCCGGCTCAGGAATGCAATTATCGATCTTCACATCATCCAGCAAGATATCATTATAAAATGCCGAATTCGTAGTGACCGACTGATTTGTTCTAAACTGCACTTTAATCACCTGACCTGCATAGGCAGAAAGATCATAACTTACGGTCATCCAGTCAGTACTATCAGTTGCCAATGTATCTAGATTATCCCAAGTTCCATTTGAAAGCACATCAATTATTAAAGGAACATTATCACCTGGATTATCTTCATTGTTACTGAACCAGTCGAATTCCAGGTATGGGTTTGTTAGTGGAGATACATCAATGTTCGGCGTTAGCAACATTACGCTATCTGGATCTGGAGTAGACCCATCTGACCAAGCGTATGTCCCATCAGGACGTCCGTTATTTGACGCCCCATAACCTGGCGAGTTATCAAACTCCCAAAAAGCGTTTGCACTCGTTGAATTCGCACTCGTTAGGTTATCCCAACAATCGGGTTGAACACCTGCGCTGAAATCTTCTAAGAACGGCGCCATATAAGTCACACACTCCGTTGTAAACGTGGCGAGTTGACTGTAAGAACTTGTGTCTCCAGGACCGCATATTGCTCTAACGTATACATCGTGTTGCGTGTTTGGCATCAATCCTGAAATCGTTTCTGGGCGATTAGTTGTTACCATCGTGTTTCCAGTACCTAAGTTAAAATTGGTTGTATCGTATTCCAGGATCCATTCAGTCTCCGTATTACCGAGCTGCCAATCAACATCAGCCGATGTGGCTGTAATGTTATTCACAACCAAATCAGTCGGTTGCGGACAAGAAACACACGTTTCAATATTGAATAAATCAATTGCCATGTCACCTTCAAAACCAGTACCGCGAACACCAATTATGCGGTATTCAATTGTTGAACCAATATAAGGTGTTAAATCGATTTCTACCGGAGTCCAAGGATCAGTCTCAGCAGTTTGGTCCTGACCAACTTGCGTAAACTCAGTCGTCCAGGTCGCACCACCATCATCAGATACATCAACAATCAATTCACCCATTTCAGCACCAAACATGTGGTAATAGAATGAAATTCGCGCTTCTACCATCGCCTGAGTGAGATCGACCGAGTTATTTGGATAAATCGTATCGGCATCACCTTGTGCTCCTCCTGAAGTTTCAAGGAAAATATACCCATTCCCAGTGAAAGCACCATCAGGACCTGTTCCAAACGAACCTGTTGTACCAGTATTAAACTCCCATTGCGGATCTCCCGTTGCTGTATTCGACCATTCTGATGGAAAAGCAGACTCGAAGTCCGTTGAATACAAATTCGTATTTCCTCCAGATGTACAGTTTATTGGCGCAATCAACGTAGTGATATTGATTGGACCAATCCACATACTTTCATCACCTCCACCACAGTCTGCTTGTAGGTAAATATCGTAAGATGTTGTGGGGCTTAAACCTGTCAACGTGTACGGGTTAGAGTTCGCTGCTACTACTGTTCCAGATCCTTGAGCAAATCCAGGAGCACCATACTCTATATTCCACATCGTTTCAGTGCCGCCGTTCGTCCAGTCGAGGTCAACGGAAGTTGCTGTGACATTTGAAGCATTTAAGTTTGTAGGAGATGGACAAGTAACCTCAGAAACATTTACGTTATCCACGATCCAATAATAAGACCAGTCTCCAACCCACCGAAAACGTACTTGAGCATTAGTGGCACCGTTAAGATCCGCTGTTATGTCCAGCGATTCAAATTCGGGGTCATTCGTATCTGTTGTACCGGTCAATACAGTAACCCAACTCGTGCCATCAAAGACCTCAACATAATATTCACCTCCAAAGCCACCATTAAAATAATGGTCGAACGTTAATATAATCGGATTAGTGTAAGCTGAGGCATCGAACTGAGGTGTTTCTAAAGCAGATTCTTCAGGATTACCATCTGACCCTAAATCATCACTGTCAAATATTGCAGCTGGATCTGTTATCGGAGCATTAAGGGTCCTCCCTCCTGGATTATCAAAAGTCCATAGCCCTCCTCCAGCTAAAATCTCATTGTTGTTCCACCCTGCTGGTGGGGTTGTACCAGTCATTCCTGCAAAGTCCTCGTCAATAATCTGTGCTTCCACTGACGAAAACATAAACAGGGCGACCATCGCACCTAAGTAATTGTAAATTTTCTTCATAAACCTTTATTTTTTTATTTGTATTATTAACGGATAAATATATAAAAAGGTTGGGGAAATAACAATTTTTTATAGTGAAGCGTGATTTATGTAATAAATGTGTCAATTTAATCATCCACTCATTTTGGAGTAATTAAAAAAAATAAAGAGCAATGGTACAAGAGCTATAATGGAACCCGAGCACGCAAAATAATGATCAGACATACTCGATACAAGGTATCACATCACCCTGTATCCCGATTGCTGGAACTGAGGACCAAAGCATAAAAGTACGGAGTACTAACGAATGATATTCACATGTCCCGTTTCCACATATTTATTATCCGTTTGAATGGCTTTAAATTCCATTTTCCAGACATATGTGCCTAATGGGACTTGGCGGTTGCTTCCCGTTCCATAAGTTCCATCCCAACCCACCTGGTGATTGCGCGAAACAAAAACAGTTTCGCCCCAGCGATTATATATTGTCAATCTAAAATCCTCAGGAGTGAACCCCGGAGGAAATTCTGCTTTAAACCGTTCATTGTATGGATCATTATCTGGGGTGAACGTGTTGGGTACATAGTATAAAACGCGATTCTCAACGGTAATAAACTCTGTCACTGAATCACGACATCCTTCATCCGTCAACGCCAAGAGCTTCACCCAATAATCTCCACCAATCTCTGGAAATTCAATCGTTGGATTATTTTCTGATGAACTGTCAAAGTCATCAAATAACCAGGCCACTGAATCCTCTTTCACTGATAAATTGCTAAATTGTACTTCAGACTCAATAATATCCAATTCTTCAGGTGAATAACTAAAATCTGCTACCGGATTGTGGTAAACCGTTAATAGATCTTCAATTCTTAAGCTGTCTGCGCAACCTTCATTACTTTCTACTCGCAACTTTACATCGTAAACTTCGGTATCATCTGACTCGTTGTATAAACAATCTTCATAAAAACCTTCCGCACTCGACTGCATCAATTCACCGTTCAAATACCAGCTATAGTCCACCATTGTCGAAGGATTATTGATAGTAGAGCCTGAATTCAATGTAAAACACAACG
>CAJXMN010000076.1 GCA_913056215.1 uncultured Flavobacteriales bacterium
CTTGATCGAATATCCTGGTGTACCTCATCGAAGTAATAATTACGATTCGGAAGTCCTAATCCGCCTTGAGACAAGTAGGGAACGTGCGATTCAACATCTTTTAAGTCTTGCCCGACATAGAAATTAAAAAAAGCACTAATGCCTTTTTTGTTGAGCATTGCAATCGTTTCTGGAATAGCCTCTTTAGTGGCTACTTTATCGATTTGTTTGAGTAATCCAATAATTGGTTCATATCCTTTTTTGTTGCGAAGCGACATGTTTGATTTGGCCTTATAATAGTCGCCGATCATTTGCATGCTGGTACCATTATCAAATTGTTGGTCACTGGCTTCGTTTAGAATAGCAGTTAACTTCTTTTTATTGGCTTTGTCCAACTCATTAAAACTGCTCCAACGGGATTCCGAAGGTGGAACGGGATTTTCTTCTATCCAAGTACCGTTGGCAAATTGGAAGAAATCGTCCTGCGGTTCAGTTGTGCGATCGAAATAAGCAGTGTTAATGGTGTATTTACGATCGTCCGCAACCTTTGCTTCGTCTTCTTTCGTCGTTCCACACCCACTGAGCAACAGGACTGCGAACGCTCCAATTATAAAGTTAATTCTTGTCATAATTTTTAATTTTTGGAATCTGGATTATAACACATTTCTACATGTGGAATTCCATCCTCCAGGTATTCGTTATCGGTCGAATAAAAGTCATGTTGGTTATAGAACTTTTCCAGGTGTTTTTGCCCGGACAAATAAACTGGTACATTGCCAAATTCTGCTTTACAGAATTTCATGGCCTCTTGCATCATCTGATGTCCCTGCTGCACTCCGCGTTCCGATTCATCTAAGACAATACGGCCAAATCCAATTGTTGCAAAAGCCACTCCTTTTGGAAGTATTCGCATTGTTCCGACGAGGTCTCCTTTACCGTTGCGACAAATAAGGTGATACGATTTTTTATCGCGACCGTCCATCTCTTGGTAAGGGCAGTTCTGTTCAACGACAAACACCTTTACCCGAAGAGCAAGGATATCATAGAGTTCATTGAGCGTTAAATTTGTGTAATATTTGAATTGCCAGTCTAACATGTTCTTAAGTTTGTATGACGCCAACGTTATATGGTTTTTCCGCTGGTTTATGATTTGCTGCTTCAATTCCCATGGCGATCACTTTCCTAGTCTCTGTAGGATCAATAATAGCGTCAACCCATAGACGTGAAGCTGCATAGTACGGGCTGATTTGTTCGTCGTAGCGATTTTTGATTTCGTCAAACATTTCCTTTTCTTTCTCTTCGGTGATCTTTTCACCTTTTGACTTCAACGAGGCTACTTCGATCGATAGAAGTGTTTTTGCAGCTGAAGAACCACTCATTACAGCGAGTTCGGCAGTTGGCCAGGCCACAATTAGCCGCGGATCATAAGCTTTACCACACATTGCGTAATTACCTGCACCGTAAGAATTAGCCATGATCACCGAGAATTTTGGAACAACGGAATTCGCCATGGCATTTACCATCTTGGCACCATCTTTAATAATACCTCCGTGTTCGCTCTTCGATCCGACCATAAAACCTGAGACATCATGGAGGAAAACGAGCGGAATATTTTTTTGATTACAATTCATGATGAATCGAGCTGCCTTGTCTGCAGAATCTGAGTAGATAACGCCGCCGAACTGCATTTCGCCTTTGCCACTTTTTGAAATGGATCGTTGATTAGCAACAATTCCAACGCTCCAGCCATCGATACGTGCGTAGGCGGTTATGATCGTTTTACCGTAATCTTTTTTGTATTCTGTAAATTTGGAATCATCCACAATACATTTGATAATTTCTTTGGTATCATAAGGTTTAGTTCTGTCTTTTGGCAGTAAACCATACACGTCTTTTGGTGAACGCTTGGGCGGTTTCGCTTCCTTCCTATCAAATCCAGCAGAGTCAGAAGCACCAATTTGATCCATAAGTTCGCGAATGGTCTCCAGGCATTCTTTATCATCCTCTGGCTTATAATCACAAACCCCTGAAATTTCATTGTGTGTCGTGGCACCGCCTAGAGTCTCATTATCTATTGATTCACCGATTGCTGCTTTCACGAGGTAAGAGCCCGCCAAAAAGATTGTCCCTGTTTTGTTTACAATCAAACTTTCATCAGACATGATTGGGAGGTATGCGCCACCTGCGACACAGCTACCCATAACAGCGGCAATTTGAGTGATACCCATAGAGCTCATGACCGCGTTGTTTCTAAAAATACGGCCAAAATGTTCCTTGTCAGGAAAAATTTCATCTTGCATAGGTAAGAAAACACCAGCTGAATCCACTAAATAGATAATTGGAAGATTATTCTCCATAGCAATCTCTTGAGCGCGCAAGTTCTTTTTACCAGTGATGGGGAACCAGGCTCCCGCTTTTACTGTAGCGTCGTTGGCAACGACAATACATTCGCGACCTTTAACATAACCTATTTTAATGACTACACCTCCAGAAGGGCAGCCGCCATATTCTTCATACATTCCTTCACCAGCAAGTGCACCGACTTCTATTGATTCAGTATCATTATCCAATAACAGGTCAATACGTTCACGTGCTGTGAGCTTTCCTTTTCCGTGGTGTTTTTCAATTTTTTTCTTACCGCCACCTTGATGAATGCGTTCGAGCTTTCGTTCAAGCTCAGAAATTTTCATACGCATTGCATCGTCATTTTTATTGAAATCGAGTTCTTTTTTTGATATTGCCATAATTTGTATTCTTGTCGGATAAAAATAATTGAATTGCACTAATCTTGGACGAAAATATAGTGAAAATTCACTTTTTGATTAATGTCGTCAAAAAAATAAGATTGTTTGTCATTTGAATATTAACGTTTTTATTTATTTCAATAATCCAAATAGTACGTCTTTATAGGTGGTGTAAAACATGTCAAACCCAAGAAGGTGATTTTTGAAAAACTCAAACATCCTCGATTCGTCTTTGGGATGATACATATTTACGCCTTGAATTGTCCAGCGAATGCGATGGATTGGGTCGCCCGCATCATTTATTGCTTTTTCCTCCCATACCCCTTCCGAGGGCATGCTGTCATGAAGGACTTTTTTTAATTCAAAAAACTGTTCCCAGATTAAAGAGCGGATTTCTTCATCTTTAGTCTGGATTTCAATTGAAAAACGCGCTTGTTTATTGTCGGCATGAAGTCGAACGTAGATTTGTTTTAATCCTGTCGGATAATTGATCCAATTCACACGTCTACCAGATGTGCTTTTGTGACGTGAGATATAGGATTTGAATTTTTTCCAGTATGCTCCGTGGATCGCTTTTCTTTCCTCTTTTGAAAACATGTTGGCACGTATATTTAGCAATATGAAAGTAGTGTCGTTCGCGAATTAGGTGTTCAGCCAACGTATAAATTTACCCCAAATGGTGCGTGGTTCAGGTTTTTCATTTTGCTTTCTATTCTGGCTTTTTGAGTCTCCTTTGGAGTGTTTTTTCTTCTTTCTAGGTTGAGCAACATCCTTCGTTTTCTCCTCCATCATTTTTTTATAATGCGCTTCTTTCTTTTTCTTTTCACGTTCTTTTTTACGTCGCTGCTCTTTTTCGTAAGCTTCTCGCTCTCTTCGTTGCTTTTCAGACAAGCTCATTTTTTCGCGTTTGCGCTTATTCTTTTTCTTGCGATGTTGTTTTTTTCGACGATGGGTATTTAGTTGTTGATCATCATTTGATGTCTGATCACTTTCTTCTTGATCTTCTTCCACTTTCTTTTCAGGTAATTCAATTTTTCCAACAACTTTTACGCCTTCTACTTCTGGTTTCGGAGCTTTTATCACACCATCGGAAATATTCAATGCACTTTCATCTGATTCAGTCGTTTCTTGAGTCACTTCAATTTTTTCCTGATCCGGCTGCTCACCTTCGCCCAGACTCTCATCCTCATCCTCACTCTCACCCTCATTCACATTCTGATCCTCATTCTCTAAGTTTATCTCTGACTGGCTTTCATCATCATTGTGATCCTCCTTATCCTTCTCCTCTTCAGATACTTTACTTTGTTCCTGCATTTCCTCTCGCTGCTTACTCACATCGGAAGTGTCATCCTCACTTTTATCATCTCCGTGATCTACTTGTTCATTCTTGCTATCCTCAGACGCTTTCTCCAAAGTTTCATAGATACGATCGAGAAATTCGTCAGGTATTTTACTATTGGGATGTTCTTTGATGTCTACCCCGTATTCTTCATGGATCAGCTGAATGATATCAGCCGTGGATGAATTGATTTTTCTCGATAATTGACCTAGTCGCATGATAAATGATTTGCCACAAAGATATAATGAAAACGCAAACAAGCGGAAGGTTCGCCAGGGAAACTAATCGATGGATTCTATTGTAGAATCGGATGCTGGTAGCGGAACGGAGTGATCGTGCTTACTTTTGAAATACCAGCGGTAGAGGAGCTGAAGTATAGAATAACGTACAAAATCACCTTTAAAATCCTTTGGTTTTAACTCCTCAGCATAGATAGAGAAGATCAATTGAACTGGTATTTCATCTCGTTTTGTACCCTCTTGATTGATACGTTTCTGGGCATCGTAAAAGTTGGTTTCTTGGATCAGCGAAGAATCGATTCCAAAAACTGACTGAGCACACGAAATCAATTGATCTGGTGTTTTATAGAGAGCACCATGATCAAAACGATCGTAGGGTAGTGGAAGGGGAAAATACTCCCTTTGACTTAATTCATCGCATAGTGTTAAATAAGCTGACCCTGAACTATCTTTTAAGTGACCTTTCCTGATCAAGGATGATTCAAATTGTGATAATTCTTTAGCAATATCAATATTTTCATTCCAATAATAATCTTCATAACAAACAGCGAGGTAAGAGTATGTCGATTCAGCGGGGTTGTTCCGATGTGAACAACTGACCAATAGATTGTATATAAAAATAATCAATAGAATTCCTAAGGTGCGCATATAACCAAAAATAGAAAATAAAATGATGATATTGCGTTGTTTTATGGAAATAGTAATTTTTATGCTTCTTGAACTGGTGAGTTAAAAAAATAGGGAAAGGGCGAGTATTAACGTCTGGGAATACATATTTTACATTGTAAAATAGGTGTTAAACTCGAGATGGTATCATCTACTACCCCTTCCCTGTAAGACAAAAGTATTTTTAGTTACCCGAAGACGAATGTTTAGAGACTAGACAAAACCTGGACAATTATAAGTTTGATTAAAAATGTCTCTAAAAAGACGTTAAAATAGATTTTTATAAATCTTGTCACTGTATGACCTATCAATTGGGGTCGGACAATATTATGCCCATAATTACGAAAAAATGAGGCAACTATTCGTTAGCTTTAGCGTTATACTAACAACACAAAATCAAACAGCTACTATGAAAAAGCTATTTTTGATGACCTTCTTTATATTATCAGCGGGTCTGATATTCGCACAGTCAACTAAAGGTAAAGACTTTTGGTTTGGTTATATTTCTAATCTCGTGAGTGTTGCTCCGGATATTTATATTTCAGCGGAGCAAGATGTCAATGGGACAATTGAAATTCCTGGTTTAGGTTGGAATCAAAACTTCAATGTCAATGCAGGAACAACACAGTCATTTACATTGCCGATTGGTGTAGTTCCAGCATACAATGAAGGCTTACACAACTTAGCTGTACATGTTACATCATGTGATTCAATAACGGTTTATGCGGTTAATCCAGGGTCTGCGTCTTCTGATGCTACCGTTGTATACCCTCAAACTTCTTTAGGAATAGACTATTCTGTGCTAAATATGACAGGTAATCCTGGTGATTGGGGCGATGCAGCTATAATAGTAGCTACAGAGGATAATACGGATATTGAAATTACTCCAAGTGTCAACACTGATGGAGGTCAACCGGCTGGTGTGCCTTTTACAATTACCCTGGATCAGGGTGAGCTTTATCAGCTTACTCACAATAGTGGAGCTGCCGACCTCACAGGTACTAAAATTGTAGGTGTGAATAACAATGATTGCTTGCCTTTTGCCGTTTTTTCTGGATCCCAGTGTATCAATATTGGAGGTTGCACAGCGTGTGACCATTTGTATGAGCAGTTGTTACCTGATGCCAATTTGGGGATGACGTATGCAGCTATACCCCATGCTCAAAAGAATTTAACACATTATCGCGTTCTTGCTACACAAAATAATACAGATGTTTTTGTGGATGGTGCGCAAGTAGCAAACCTCAATGCTGGACAGTTCTATCAATTTTCAAACAATACGTTTTCGCTTATAACAGCTTCAAATCCAGTTTCTGCTATGCAATATGCACAAGGTGTGAGTTGTGGGGGGCCTGGAGACCCCTTTGAAGTGCTTCTATACCCCGTTGAGCAATCATTGGAAAACATTACGTTTAATGCACTTCAGACTCCTTTAGTCAATGACTACTGGGTAAATATTTTAGTTGAAACGGCAAACGTGGCCAATGTGACGCTTGACGGTGCAAATATCTCAGGTAATTTCACACAATTTCCGTCTAACGGGACTTATAGTTATGCGCGTATAAATATTGGTGCTGGAGATCATACGTTAACTTCGCCTGGTGGAGCTCTGGCCAATGTATACGGATGGGGGAATGCTGAATCTTTCGGTTATTGTGCTGGTGCTTCACTGAAGAATCTCACCAATGATTTTGATATTGACGAATCACCTACTTGTATTAATGATCCGATAGATTTTTCAGCTGTTCCGGATCCTTTAACGGCAGGTTTTGAATGGGATTTTGGTGATGGAAGTGCAGTAGTAAGTGGCCAAAATGCTACTCATGGTTATAGTCAACCAGGAACTTATGAAGTAACGCTTACAAAGATTATTAATAATGGCTGTAACGTGAATATCGTGAAGCCTGTAGATATCGTAAGTCCTCCCATAGCTATAGATCAAAATGACACTTCAGTGTGTGCAGGAACTTCGCTTGACCTTAAAGTACCGGTAAACGAACCATTTGATGTTGAGCGCTATAATGACTGTGGAGATACAGTTGTTCAAACGATTAATATCAATTATGATACCCTATACTGGAGCACAGGTGAAAGTGGAGATTCTATACAAATAACTCCAATGACTGATACAGTGGTGTATGTATATGGAGAAAATGGTAATTCAACTTGTATGGCTGTTGATTCAGTGGTAATTGATGTCATTGACGTAGCTCCTGATTTCAGTGTGAATGATGTGTGTTTGGCAGATTCCTTTTGCGTTGTTAATCAAACTGTAACTAATGGACCCGTGCAAAGTTCAGATTATTATTTTGATAACACGTTGTTATATGATGATACCCTGGATTTTTGTCACGTGGAGAATACGGCTGGAGTCTATGATCTAAAGTTTGTAGTGGTAACCGATATCGGATGTACCGATTCTATCACTAAGCAAGTGGAAGTTTTTGCCGAACCTGATGCAGACTTCACCTTTGATAATGCGTGTGATGAGGATTCCGTTAGCTTTACAAGTACGTCCCAGGGGAATGGAGGTACGATCAGTAATTATTATTGGGACATTGATAATGATACGATTAGTGATTTGTCAGGTAGTTCTAATGATTATGAATTTCCATCACAAGGAACTTACGATATCATTCATTTTATAGAAACGGCGAGTGGTTGTCGCGATACTGTTTCTAATGAGGTGACAGTTCACGCGTTGCCAGATATAGACTTCACGTTTGAAAATGAGTGTCTCGACACGCTCATCACTTTTGAAGATGCTTCTACAATTACGCCAGTTACAGATGATCAGATCAATCAGCTCGAATGGCGACTTGGTGATGGAACAACTGCAAATGGATCACCTGTTACCCATCAATATTCAAGTGAGAATAGTTATGATGTAGAACTGATCGTGACTACAAATAAAGGATGTAAAGATACCTTGAACCAAGATGTCACACCTTACCCTTTACCTGACGCAGATTTCTCATTCGATGATGTTTGTTTAGGAGAAACGGTGAGCTTTGTTGATGAATCTTCCGTTTCCAGCAACTATACAAATAATAATATCGCTAACTGGAACTGGGACTTTGATGATGGTAATACTTCTACCGACCAGAACCCCGGTCATGATTTCGCAAGTCACGGTACTTTTACAGTTAATCTAAACGTGATTTCAAACAATGGATGTGATGATGTAATTAACCAGGATGTCACAATATTTCCTTTACCGGATGTTAGCTTCACAGGTCAAAATCTAAAAGGATGTGCGCCGCTATGCCCATCTTTAACATCAACATCCTCAGTTGAAGATCCTTTCACAATAGCCAATTATGAATGGACATTGAGTGATGGAACAACTTATACGGGGTCGTCATTCCAGGATTGCTACCAAAACAATTCGGGAAGCACTGATTATTATGGTATAACGTTGACTGTAGAAACTGCTGGAGGTTGCATTGACGACTCTACCGCGAATAATTATATTGAGGTCAATCATAACCCGATCGCATCATTTAATTTCTCACCTGAAAAACCAGATGTTATAGATAACACTGTTGAGTTTATTAATACTTCACTTTATGCTGATACTTATGACTGGACAATTGATAATATGGGAAGTTATACAACGATTAATCCAGAAGTGACATTCCCAGCAGAACCAGAATCTTATGAGGTTCAGCTTGTAGCATCGACTACAGATAACTGTGTCGATACAGCTCGATCTGTAGTCGTTATTCAAGACCGTATCGTATTTTATGTGCCCAACACATTTACTCCGGATCAAGATGATTTTAATGAAACATTTCAACCGGTCTTCACATCAGGTTTTGACCCCTATGATTTTAAATTGCTGATATTTAATCGATGGGGAGAAGTAATTTTTGAATCAAACAATGCAGAGATCGGCTGGGATGGAACTTACGGTAATGCTTCGCAGAAAATCGTTCCCGATGGGACTTACATTTGGAAAATTGAATTCAAAGAAACGATGTCAGATGAACGCCATACACATTCAGGTCACGTGAATGTGCTCAAATAAATTCGATCGAGTGGGAGATAATATATGATAATTCGGGTTTAAGCATTTTTGATCTGCATTGTTCGAAAATCAGATGAACTAGAGCAGGCTGTGTTTTTTGCAGCCTGTTTTTTTATCTTATACCTTTTGTCCTACAAGGTTTTTCTAAATCTTATCATAAACAGTTGTTTTTTCATTAAATTCGTATCAGATTTAGTTATTGATGGTAAAAGAAGGTCAAATTTGTGTTCTAATTGACGATGATGATGATGATCAATTGATTTTTTCATCTACTGTTAGCAAGCATTTCTCATCGTATGACTTCCGCGTATTTTCAAGTTTTGATGAGGCAGCGGAACTACTAAAAAATAGCGCAGCGGAAATAGGTGTAGTTTTTATCGATCTAAATATGCCCCGTTTGAATGGAAAAGAAGGTGTTTCTATGCTGCGAAATGACCCTGCATATAAGCGCAAACCCTTGATCATCTATTCCACTTCGAATAATCCCGAAGATGTCAATCAATGTCTAAAAAATGGTGCTACTGCATTTATAACAAAACCTTCAAGAATTACACATTTGGTCAATGAATTGTCCAACTTTTTAGTAACATCCTAATCTTATGTCAATATTAGAAAATCTTCGAACAGAGACACGAGAAATTCACAATCAACTTGATCAGCTACCGTTTATGAGTAAACTCTTATCAGGAGAGGGGACAGTAGATGACTATGTGAAATATTTGCAACTATTCGGTGCTATACATGGTGGAGTGGAAAGTGCACTATTTCCAGCTTTGAATGAAAGGCTCGATAAGTATAAGAAGAACTCCCGTATTTTAGCTATTCAGAAAGATTTATCTTATTATGACAAACAACTTTCAGATTTCAAATTACCTCAAATGACAATTACAGAAGAGGGAGCCCCAGGAGCTATTTACGTTCTTGAAGGTTCAAGATTGGGAGGTCATTATATTGCAAAACAACTTAAAGAGAAGTACGAGATTCCGGATGAAGCGCTTCACTTCCTGAAAGAACAACCGATGTATAGCTGGAAAGAAGTACGTTCAGACATTGAAGACAGTAAAAAGGAACAACAGCAAGCCATACTGTCAACTGCGAAAAAGACCTTTCGTTTTTTTGAACAATGTATTACGTTATTAAGGGATCGCAATGAGAAAGATCAAGCGAAATGATATCGGTGATATAAAGAAATGCTCTCATGAGCCAATTCACCTTCCAGGAGCGTTACAGGGTTTTGGAACATTGGTAGGATTCGATCGACGTGGATCATCGCTAGCGTTCTATGGATCGCTTTTTTCAAAGTGGTTTGAGTTGTCTCATGAAGAACTAAAACATTGTCAATGGAATCAATTTTCGGATTGGTTCGATCTCTCTTTTAATGATGAGATGTGGAAACGTGCGCTCGAATCATCAAGTGTTTTGGTAGAGCATTTCCGTTTTAACAATGCAACCTGGGTGGCTCAAATGACCAGTAACAATGATTACGTTTTCGTCGAATTTGAACGTTGTAGCGAGGCTTCATCCTCAACTTCATACTTTGACGGATTGAGTAATTTTATTCATCAGTCTAACAGCGTTGCTCATTTTTACGATTTTTCAAAATTATTTGTTCGTCAATTAAGGAAGATCACTGGTTATGACCGAGTGATGATTTATAAATTTGACGATAATTTTAATGGCGAAGTATTTGCTGAATCGAGAAAAGAGGTGCTGAATGCTTTTGAGGGTTTGCACTATCCGCATACAGATATTCCTGCTCAGGCACGTGCACTGTATAAGAAAAAATTAATTCGTTTATTACCAGACGTTCATGCTGCAGAACAATCCATTGTAAAATGTGATGAATCATTAACGGCTAATGATATTGATCTGAGTCAATGTTTAACGAGAAGTGTATCACCCATTCACATCGAATATTTGAAAAATATGGGGGTGACTGCCACTCTTACCCTTTCAATAGTAATTGATGAACAACTTTGGGGTTTGGTAGCTTGCCATCATCATTCACCGCGACATATTGACGCAATAGTGCGACGCGATGCGCTATTACAGACTGAATTATATTCGAGCCAGATTAGACGTTGGGAGGCCGCTGAAGATTTTAATAATGTTCAAGAGAAAGAGCATATTTATCAAAGTATTTTAGAGCAAATAGAAGCGGGAAAGGATAAATTTAAAATGGCAACAGCATCACAGTATTTTACAGGATTAACAGAGTCTTCAGGTGGAGTAATACTGGCAAATGATAAAATTTATCGTATCGGGAAAACACCTAAAGATGCACATATATTAGATATTCAGTCTTTTATGAAATCGAATGGTCACCAGGTGTTTTCATCTCATCAGTTTTCTAAAGAAGCCTCTTTTGCTGAAGTGTTGGAACGCTGTGCAAGTGGTATACTTTATTTCTCTTTAGAAACCTCGTCAGATAGTGCTATTATGTGGTTTCGGCAACAGCAATCCGAAGGGAAAAAATGGGGAGGTCGACCTGATCATTCAAACGAACAACAGCTGTCTCCTCGTTCTTCATTTGCTGCTTGGGAGGAGGAAGTAGCAGGAAAGAGCAGTCCATGGAAGAATTATCAGATACAGGCTGGTTTGCGTCTTGGAGCATATTTTGAAAAGGAAATTTTTATAACAAATCTTAAACGTCAAAAGCAGCAGCTTGAACGACTCACGCAACAACTTCAGTCAAAGAATGATGAACTCAGTCAATTTAATTGGTTGAGTAGTCATGATATGAAAGAACCATTGCGGAAAATTCGATTATTTATAGATCAAATTTTCTTAGAGGAAGAAAACCTTTCAATCAAACAGCGTTCTTATTTTGACCGGATTGCTAAAAGTGCTAAGCGAATGCAGGAGCTTATTGCCGACCTTCTTAATTACGCACATCTTTCAGAGGAAGAGATTAAAAAACGTTTCTCTCTAAAGGAAGTCATTCATGAACTAGCTGATTTATTCGAAGAGGGAGATGAAATTACTATCAAATCTGGTGAATTACCCGAGTTAACTGGGGTACGGTTTCAGTTCAAGCAAGTTTTTCAAAATTTATTGAGCAATTCTTTGAAATTCCGTAAATCTAATGAGAAGAATGTAGTACAGATCAATTCAACCAAATTGACCGAAGGTGAAAAAGAAGGATATTTCCTGAATAAACAGCGGCACTACGTCAAAATAATCTATGAGGACAACGGGATTGGATTCGATCCTACTTACAACGAACGCATTTTCGAGGTTTTTCAGCGTTTACACGGGAGTAAAAAGTATGAGGGGACAGGGATTGGTTTGGCAATTTGCAAAAAGGTTATAGAGGCACATGGAGGCATTATTCAAGCTGATGGTCAACGAAATAAAGGAGCACGTTTTATTATTATTCTGCCTATATTCCACCAAGAGTAAACCACAGGTTTAACTTTATATTCTTAATTAACTTCAGTTTTATCAGAGTCTGGTTTCATAGGCGTCTTATACTTCATGCTTTTTTGATCGAAGATGAAGAAAACGTATAGTTTTTCAGTGGGAAGAATAGCCTTTGGTTTGTAATTGTTGCTGTTTTTGATAGCCGCAGTGTCATAATCCTTAATTATGCCTTCATAAAGAGCGATGTCTTTAGCAATACGTACACTACTTTCCGCATGATCAATAAAGAATGCCTTTGGATCTGCCTCACCAATTTTATCGAATACGGGACAGCTGAAAGTTAAGTAAATATGGTTATCTCTGACAGTATAATAATTGCGATGCATGCTGTTACGCACTCTGTAATCAACATAAAAATCCGTGTGTGCTTCAGAAGTGATTTTTTCGAAGTGATGTTCTAGGGGATAATCTGCACTGGAGCCAATAGGTGTAGTGCTCAGAAGTTCACTCGCCTCGCCGCCAAGTTGAACAAACACGTAATTGAATGGACCAGTATGTCCCATTCTATTAAAAAAGGCCTCATTATTATTCTTCTTCGCGCGTTTAAAAGCCCATTTTTTCCGGTTGACCATAATCAGAGCATCTTTTAATGTATCTGGATTGATATACGCTTTATGAATATCAATCGTGTAATCTTCAGTAGCGTCAATATCGAGCGAGTTTTCTACCTGTCTTCTTATTTTTGCTTCAAACCCTAATGATTCCTGAGAATTGGACGTATTGTTTCTGTTCATTTCTTCATTAGAACAGTTTGTCATTAAAAGTAGAAGTGTACAGATACCTCCGATAATCAATGCATTAAGATTAGATGCGTTTGAGTACATAGTCAATCAATTCAATAATTTTCGTATCGTAATTTTCAGTGAACTCCATTTTTCTTCGATTCGCTAAGCCTAAACAAATTGCTGTTGCACGATGTCCAAGTGCTTTAGAGAGCGCAAATAGAGCTGAACATTCCATTTCCAGATTTGCAAATCGATGGGTAGGATGTTTGAAATCGTGAAATGACTTCAACATGTTGGGTGCTGAAATCGGTATCCGGAGTGCGCGGTTTTGAGGACCGTAGAATCCTGAGCTCGTTACGGTGATTCCTTCTTGAATAGCTTCACCGCGTAATCGTTGGTTCAAAACCTGATCAGCTGGAGTCATGTAGGGCTCGACTTGCTGTGGAAGTGCTATTGAAGACTTGATCTCTCTGAGTAATTGATCCGTTTCGGGATCTGTCTTTCGTTCGTAAAAATGTCCTACATTGTCAATCCCCATAGCATGTGTGGATAAAATAAAACTATCCACAGGTATCTCATCCTGCACAATACCGCATGTTCCAATGCGTACAATTTCTAGCACAGTCTTTTTTTCTTTTTCCGTACGGTTTTCTAAATCGATATTTACCAGCGCATCAAGTTCATTAATCACAATATCAATGTTGTCCGTACCGATTCCAGTCGAAATAACAGAAATCTCTTTACCGCGATATGTACCAGTGTGACAAGCAAATTCGCGATGTTGACTTTTGTGACGAACAGTATCAAATCGACTGGATATCACTTCTACGCGATCCTGATCACCCACAATAATTATTTTATGTGCAAGATCCGATGGACGAATACCGAGGTGATACATGCGACCCTCAGGAGTTATAACAAGTTCAGAAGGTAAAAAGTCTGCCATACGAACAAAAATAGCCACAAGTAATGAAACCTATGGCTATTTTATTAAGAAATTACATTTTTTTTGAGTAAATCTTAATCCTTCACACTTCCAAATACTTTAGAGAGTAAATCAGTGACGCGGGCTGCCGGATCCTTGCGGATTTTATTTTCTTCCTTCTTGACCATGTGGAATAAACCGTCAATTGCTTTTTCGGTCACATATTTGTTCAGATCAGTTTCTATTTTTTCTTCGCCCGTAAGCACGGTAGCCTGATTGTATTTCGTCATGACAGGATTCCAGTATTCCGTAAGTTTCACTTCGTTAATAGCCTCCTGAACCTTAGGAGAAAAAGCAGTTATCAATTGGTTTTCAGTGTTTTTTCGAAGAAATGAAGTTGCTGCACCTTCACCACCATTCAATATTTGAAACCCATCTTGAATGGTCATATTTTTAATTGCATTAACAAATATAGGAGTAGCTTCTGAAGCTGCTCCTTCTGCAGCTCTATTGAGATGTACAACTATGTTGTTTACCTGAGATTCTAACCCCCATGCCGTCGCTGCTTCTTTCATGTTTTGAGCACTTTGAGGAAAGGTTAGCTTGATGTTTTGATTTTCTAAAAAACCATTCGTAACAGATGTAACATCAACAGCATTTTTAATGCCTATCGTCAATGCCTCTTTGAGACCGCCAATGACTTCTTGGTTTGTTAACGCAACTGTTCCTGCATCACCAGTATTATTACCCGGTGTTTCTAACATTGCACCTGCCACATCGTCTAGTACATCACATGATAGAGTGAAAACTATTGGCAAAGCGAACACCAGTCTAAAAATATTTTTTTTCATTTGTACAGAATTTTGTCAAACATACGAATAAATTTATTGTTTTAATTTCATTTAAATGAAGATATGGTAGAGGCTGCGATAATAACAATTGGTGATGAATTACTCATAGGTCAAACAATCAATTCAAATGCCGCGTGGATCGGTAAGGAGTTGAGTAGCCTCGGTATAGAGATTAAAAAATCGTTAACCATAAAAGATGAACGAGAAGATATTTTAAGCGCCGTAGATGAATATTTTAAAAACTATGATTTGATCATCGTAACAGGTGGCTTAGGTCCTACCCGCGATGATATTACTAAAGAAACGTTGTGCGAATATTTTGACACATCTTTGGAATTGAATAACGAAGTATTATCTAGAATAACAGCTTTTTTTAGGGAGCGAGGAAAGGAAATGCTGGACAGTAATACCAAGCAAGCTGAATTACCAAAGGACGCTATTGTTTTGGAAAATAAAAATGGAACTGCTTCGGGAATGTGGTTTCAAAGAGACCAGAAAATACTCGTTAGTATGCCTGGAGTACCATACGAGATGAAATCAATCATGCTTTCAGAGGTATTGCCTCGTGTTTCAGCAATCTATAATGTAGAGGGTAATTATTATCAAACATTAATGACTCAGGGAGAGGGGGAGTCCTTTCTTGCGCAGGAAATCAAAGACTGGGAAGATCGAATTCAGAAAGACGGTTTATCCCTTGCTTATTTACCTTCTCCAGGAGTTGTGAAACTGAGATTATCTTCTAAGAGAGGTTCTCAGGATGATCCTATTATCGAGTCTTATTTTGATGAATTGAGGACGCGATTTCCTAAATATGTTTATGGAATGAATGGCGAGCATATTCATGAGGTAGTTGGCAATTTATTGCGTGAAAGAAATCAGACTATGGGAACTGTAGAGAGTTGCACAGGAGGAGGGATCTCAGGTGCATTTGTTGAATTTCCTGGTGCTTCAGATTTTTTTCAGGGTGGGCTCGTGACTTACTCCAATGAACTGAAGGTGAAAATGGTCAATGTAAAAGAAGATACGTTGCTATCTCATGGAGCTGTTTCTGAGCAAACCGTAAAAGAAATGGCAATGGGAGGACAAAAAGTATTGGGGGTAGATTATGTCATCGCAATATCTGGGATTGCTGGTCCAAATGGTGGTTCTGCTGAAAAGCCAGTCGGTACGGTTTGGATTGCAGTTGCATATCCAGGTGGAGTAATAGCCAAAAAATTTCTTTTTGGTTCTCATCGCAAAAGAAACTTAGAAAAAGCGAAATTATACGCTTCCAATATGCTGCGCAGAACGATACTCAAAATTGATGAATTGGATTTACCAGAAGATGATAATGAAAATTCTTTTGTTTAGATTGAGTTGAGCAAATTTGCGCTTCTTCTAATGAACTAGAATCGAATATAACTACTTCTTTTGAAAGAGATTCATTTTATTTTCATTTCCTTGAATAGTGACCTTTAGATTTTTTGATTCATGAAAGAATGAAATTGTTGCACTTCCAATTTTAAATCGAGTGCCAAATTCAATTTTATGTGAAGTTATTTCTTGGGAAGGG
>CAJXMN010000077.1 GCA_913056215.1 uncultured Flavobacteriales bacterium
ATACCATTCACCAATTCGCCCTGGGATTGTAGAATGAAGCATTTGTGGTCGGGAAGCTGGAGATAGTGCGGTTACATTTCCTCTACCACGAACATTTTGCGTCCATGGAACGAACAGGAAAATGATAAAAATAATCAGTAACACCGTCAATATTCTGGGGAGCACTTTGTTAGAGGTGCGCGATTCTGTGATCCGCGCGGCACTGAACTTAGAAGTCTTCACGCGGTGTGAAATGGTATTTTTGGATAAATTCAGCATATTATAATTTTTGTAATGAGTCTTTCAATTGTTCGTAATCCCCTTGTTGATCAATTTTTCCATTTTCCATAATAATGACTTTGTCACATTGTTTGATGAGGTCAAGGTCTTTAGAAACTGCTACGAGCGTCCAATTATTCTCTTTGGAAAAGAGGAAGCGCATAATTTTCATTTTATCCGAATAATTGATGTGCTCGAAAGAATATTCTAGCAAAATCAACTTTGGTTGATCGACGATACAACGCGCGATAAGGAGCTTTTGAATGACACTCTTTGGCAGGGACTTTCCATTAGGAAGGATTAAAGTATTATAACCATCGCGCAACTCACTTATGAATTTCGTTAATCCCACGTTTTCGATGGCCCATTTTACATTTTTTTGAGTAGCGTCTTTTCGTCCCATCACTATATTTTCCAGAATGGTACCGAAAAACAGATCTTCTTGATTGAGATTAGCCCCGATAACACTCCGCAGTGATTCTATATTCAAACTACCAATTGACAAATCATTGTAAGCAATACTTCCTTTTTGCGTGTCGTAAAGTCCCGCAATGACTTGGAGCATCGTACTTTTTCCTGAACTGTTGGCTCCAGTAATGACGGTGTTTTGATTAGGTTGTATGTGTAAAGAAATGTCTTTGAGGGTATAAAAGTTACTGTTCGGGTATTGAAAAGAAACTTCGTTTAAATGTATTTCTAATCCATTGCTGTTTAAATCTTCGCGCAAATCTATGCCCTCTTCGGATTCTATGGAAAGATCTGTGACCTGCGCCACTTTTTCGATACCGGTTAGCACGTCGTATACGGTCTCGAGGTTGCGAATAAGCTTTTCAATAGAATTGATAATCATCACGATAATGATCTCTGCGGCCACGAATTGTCCAATATTCATCTCCTGTTCCATCACCAGAATACCGCCTATAGCTAAAAGCCCTGTCACGACAATGACCTTAAACATGACGAGTAAAGAGAATTGTTTAACGAGCACCTTAAAATGATTTTCGCGCGATTTGAGGTATTCTTCTGCGTGATAATTAGAGCGTTCTAAGGCGTAATCAGTTTTTCCTGCAAGCTTGAAGCTAATACTCGTTCTTCCGACTTCTTCTAGCCAATGCGCAAGATTGTACTTGTGTTTAGATTCCTCCAGACTCGTGGTAAAACCCTTCTTACCCGTAAATTGAAATATGAGGTAAAAGATAATGAACAGTAATACTGTAAAAAATATGAAAAAAGGGTGGTACAGTGAAAGCAGAATGAGACCAAGAAAGACTTGAATTCCTGCAGTCGAGATCGTGATGAGCAATTTAGACAATCCTTTTTGAATGGTCATGGTATCGAAGAATCGGTTGATCAGCTCGGGTGTGTAAGTATGAAACAAGTTTTCCAGTTTGATCCGGGGAATACGGTAAGCAAATTCGAAGGCTGCTCGTGTAAAAATCCGTTGTTGGATGTTCTCAGTAATACGCAGTTGCAAAATTTGGAGTATACCGTTTAAAGCTACGCCCAATACAACGATAACCACCATTACAATCCAGGCTGAATTGACGCGTCCGCCCTGAATAAGGTTAATAATTGCTTGAATACCCAAAGGTAAAGATAGACTGATCAGCCCGGCAAAGAATGAGTAATAATAAACGTTCCGGATTTCGCGCCCATCTGCTTTGATGAGTCGCCAAAACCGCTGTGTTATGGTAAGTTTTTCTTGCATCGGTTCTTATATCATTTTATTATTAAGGGCTGAGAACACTAAATGTTCAGAAAATTGTGTAATATGATCCCTTTTACTACTGCAATTGGTCAATCCAGGAAGATGTTCGCCAAAATAGCGTTGCAGATGAGCCCCTTCTATAATTGTAGTGACCAACATATTCGGAAATGGATATTCGGGATTTATTGCTAGCATGATATCGCTGACCCGCTTCACGACTGATTTGTAAAAAGAAAAAACACCGTGTTTGTTCTCATCATCCACATACTTGTTGAGGTAGGCCTTAGCTGATTCGTCGTAAATCACTTTTTGAAGTTTGATTTCATTAATATGTTCAAAGTTACCATCTTCCTGGACATCTTGAGTTATTACTCTTATGGCACGTTTGAGTAACTCTTTAGGATCGTTGATATTTGTGGTCGAAAGAATTAGTTTAGATTCCGTCCAGCCCCAATACCACATCGTGAGATAAAGGAGTATTTTATGTTTATTTTCGAAATAACGATAGATTGAAGCCTCTGTGGAATGTATGTGCTTGGCAAGTTTCTTAAAATTGAAATCTTCAAAGCCCTGTTGGTAAAGCAGTTCGATGCTACCAGCAATTATTCGCTTACCCAATGCGCTGCTTTCCGGATCTTTAATAAATAAATAGTTATTTACTTTGATTTGAATATTGGGTAAATAATCGTGCATAAAGATGTTTTTACTTGCAAATATAATAGTAAAACTATTAATAAAGTGTTAAACACTCTTAAAAAATTATTCACTAATGCGATAAACAAATATTGATGAACGGGTGTTATGAAAGAAATTCTTTCGGGTGATCAACAAGGAAAAGTATTATCAAGAGCAATTAGACGCCATGCGCGATATGATGGATCGTACGACCTCCTATATGGAAGAATTGCAGGAAGAATTAAAACAAGCTAATAATAAACTTGAATTGAGACACCGTCAAATGGCTGATAGTGTGAATTATGCCTCTAAAATTCAAAAACAACTTTTGCCCGATGACCTGATCTTTGCGAACTTTTTTTCAGATCATTATTGGTATATCAGCCAGCGAGACACCATTGGTGGTGATTTTATTTTTGTGAAGGAAGTCGAGGGTGTTGTTTTCTTTGGTTTGTTTGACTGTACGGGGCATGGTATACCAGGAGCATTACTTTCTATAATGGGCCATCAGCTCATTAATGAGATTTTTGAAAATAAATGTTGCCCAACCACAGAGAAAGTTGCAGTTTCGCTCAATCAAATGTTTACCAACTTTTTTGCCGGAGATAAAGCGGAAGTCAATGATGGGATGGAGGGTGTTATCTGTTGTTATGATCCTTCGAAGCATTATTTTTCCTACACTAGTGCTGGTAGACCGCTTTGGATGAAGAGGAACGAAGAATGGTTGAAGTTGGAGAGGAGTAGATCTTCAATTGGAGCAGTGAGAGGAGGAGCTGGTGATTACTTTTCAGAAACTTTTTCGCTGGAGGATAACGATGAAATATTTATTTTTAGTGATGGGTTGCCCGACCAATTCGGAGGTGATCATTACAAAAAGTTTCTTGCTAAACGAATAATGAACAGTTTAGTGAAGAAGAAACATGAGAAATTGAGCGATCGTCTGGCCAATTTAGAAACAGTTCATAAGATGTGGAGGATCGACGTTGATCAAACGGATGATATTTCCTTTTTAGGAGTAAAATTTTGATAGTATCAGATGGAGAATAATTTTTTAGAACAAGAACAGATGGATAAATTATACGAGAGCGAATTTGTGGCCTTTTACAAATTAAAAGAAAGTTCGCTTGGTGTATGTATGGCAAATACAGAATATATACCGATAGAACACTTTCGGAAAGATTTTCACGCCATTGGTAAATTAATTAAGGAAAATGAGATTCATGCCCTTGTTTTCGATAAACAAAAGTTAAATACCTTTCATCAGCCTTCAATGGAATGGTATTACACGCAATGGAAGGAAGAACTGGTTGGACATGGTTTGAAGACTCACTATAAAATTCTACCCTCCGCACCGTGGTTTGAAAAAAGTGTTGAAGCGGGAAAGCGTGATATTAAGAAAAACAATCCTGATTTTGATTTTGATCAATTCGAAGTCAAATATGTAGCTTCTTTAGCAGACGCGATTGATCATTGGAAAGGGCTTAATTAGGTAGATTTCGGATAGCGAAAATGCGACCTAATGTTGGGTGTGGTTCCAGTGCGTAAAAGGGTCTGTTTTTAATGACAGTGTCCTTCCAAACAAAATAGTTTTTATGACTGTATTTTTTGAGTCGCTGAAAGTGTGCACTAGACGTAAAAAGCTGATAAGCTGAAGTATTTTGAGCGCAAATAATAATTCCATTTGATGTAAAGGAACTCTGTTGACCGTAGATTTTATATGGATTTTTCGACAAAGCATCCAGCTTTTTTTGAAGGTCAGCGAGCTGAAAAGGCGCTGATGCAATTATTGAAAGTGCCTCTTCTACTTTTACGCTATCTTGATAATGCTTAGTATGCTCCTCATTTTGTGTGTCATGGTGATCACACCCTGTGACGAATAAAGCGCTAAGAAAAAATAATATCCCCTTCTTCAACGAGTCCATCTCCTTTCATTTTTAACAGTAGCTGTATGAGTGCTACAACATCTTTTTCGCAATATAACTTAATTCTTTCTAAATCGCTCTCTTCATAATATACGCGTGCTACATCTGCTCCTGATATGTCATCTTTTGGAGTTGGAATTTCAAAAATATGACACAATAATGGCAATGAGGTGTAATGTTTGTAATCACCGAACTTCCATAGTTCAAGTGTGTCGAGATGGTTGACTTCCCATGGCTTTTTGCCGGCAATATCAAGTGCATTCGGTAACTTGATCCCATTAATCAACATGCGTCGCGCGATATAGGGAAAATCGAACTCTTTACCGTTATGTCCGCAGAGCACATCAAAAGATCCGTTGTAATGGTCTTCAAGTAATGTTGCAAATTGTTTCAATAATGTGGATTCGTCATCGTGGTAAAAAGATTTGAGTCTAATTTCCTTGCCTGTGGAAGTATTGCGTACAAAACCACATGAGATACAAACGATTTTACCAAATTCTGCAAGCACACCGCCACGTTCATCGTAAATGTCCTCCACTTCTTTGCCGTCTTTTTGCTGAAAGCGAGTTTTTTGACTGAATAATTTAGCCGTTTCAGACTCCAAATCTTCGTAGCGGTAGACTTGCGGGACGGTCTCGATATCGAGAAAGAGTACGTGATTGAATTGAAGTTTTTCCAACATAGGTGTTATTTTCAATCGAAGGTAAAAAAAATGCAGCAATTATATTTTATTTGATGCGATTTTCTTAATTTGAAAGAAATATTCAATTTTAAAATCTAATTAAGATGACCACCAAAGAACTCGGCGACCTAGGAGAGGCGTTGGCCCTACAGTATTTAAAAGAAAAACAGTATCAGATCGTTAAAACGAATTATCGTTTTCAGCGCAATGAAGTGGATATGATTGCAGAAGATGAAGACCGACTTATTTTTATAGAGGTAAAGACGCGGCAGACTGCTCAAATTGGTCCGCCATGGAAAGCTGTACACCGCCATAAACAGCGTCAGATTATTCGTTGCGCACACCAATACATGTTAGAGAATGACAGTGAAAAGGAAGCACAGTTTGATATTATATCAATTGTACACAATTCTAAAGGAACGTTTATTGAACATGTTGAGGAAGCTTTTTATCCAAGGTTGTAATCGATTTTTATAAGGATATTTAAATCCGTTGGTTTACTTATCTTTGCAATTCAATTCAAGAGGAGATGGGAAAAAGTAATGATCAAAAAGGTAGAAAGCGCAACAATAATAAAGGCGAGCGCAAGTCTGCCAAAGCAAAGTATAAAAAACGAGGTGGAGATGGGCCGTTCTCGAAGAAAGCAGGTTTACCCAAAAATAAGCGAACCAATAAAGGTGAGCCCCTGCCCAAGTTTTCGGATCGCGTGCGTCTCAATAAATTTCTTTCGAATGCGGGTATCTGTTCTCGGAGGGAGGCGGATGCACTTATTTCTTCTGGGGTAGTGAGTGTAAACGGTAAGATTGTAACAGAGTTGGGGTTGCGCGTAAGCCCCACCGATGAAGTTAAATATGACGGTATCACCATTAACACGGATAAAAAGCGTTATGTTTTGCTGAATAAACCTAAAGGATTTATAGTTGTACCTTCGGCGCGCACCGCTTCAGGCAAATCAGCATTGAACCTGGTCCAAAAAGCATGTAAAGAACCTTTATTTCCAGTAGGCAAGATGGAGAAAGCGGCTTGTGGTCTGATGTTGTTTACGAATGACGGCGATATGGAAAAGAAATTGACGCACCCCAAGTTTAAATCAGCACAACTTTTTCATGTTTCGCTGGACCGACCCATGGAGCAAGAAGATTTGGCTCGGTTGACGGCAGGTATGTATGTGGACGAAAACATGTTTAGTGCTGAAGAAGCGAGTTACGTTAAGGGTCGACCCAAAACTGAAGTCGGCATATCCATCCTTTCGAGTAAGAGTAATACCGTAAAATTGATGATGGGTAAATTAGGCTACGAGGTACGTATGATGGACCGTCTGGAATATGCTGGGCTTGACAAGAAAGATCTGCCGCGGGGCCATTTTCGCCATTTATCTGAAAAGGAAGTGGCATTTTTAAAAATGAGTTGATCATGCGATCTGTGCTAATATCAATTATTGGTTTTTCGCTGATGCAGGCGTTGATGGTGGGTTGTCATGATACGGATAATGCAGAAGGTGCGAGTAATTTGACCTTTTCTGAGTCGTCCGGTTTGCGATCGTTTATTTTTCCAACTGACAGCGTACAACCTTACATCTATGCATTTAGTGATATTCATCGCCCTGTAGATGAGAAGTTTTTTAGGATATACGAAATGGGGGAGAATGACACCAATAAAATGTTGGTGGAGCGTTATAACCGGAATTTTCAAATTACAGAGGGCTATACTTTCGCAGTAGAAGATGGGTTTGCGGTTGTGGATCACATGGTTGTAGACGGCAATGGTCTCAAGCGCAAAGCGCACCTGACGGAACGAGAATGGTTTGTACTGGATACTTCGATGCAGGTCTCATTTGTCTCTGATTTCCCAGCACACCTCGATTCTACGTTGGTCGTGTACAAGTCCAACAAACATTTTGAACGCTATGAACAGGAGTATGATGTATTGGGAGATACTGTGCCAGCCATTGTCGTTCGCGATTCTATCACGTTCTCTCTGGTGCATCCAACACGTAAAAAGGGAAGCGTAAAATCGGTGGTCACCAATCGTGTTTATGCTCAGAATTATGGACTCGTTGCTTGGTATGACCTAAACGATAAAGTTCATTATAAGTTAAAGAAAATACTGTCCAATGAATGGTGGGAAACCTTTGCGCAATAGGAGGTTTTATGTCTTTTAATTTAAGGCATAATATTTGTTAATTAAGTCAATTAAACGAACGGTATGAATCTTATTACATCTGCGCTCATCTCGATGATCATTGCAATAGCTGCAGTGTTTAATATTCCTTTTGATGAGGTGCAGCTTGCTTTTGAGAAAGGCAACGCGTCCAAAGTGATGGAGTTCGGCAAATCAAAAGTCCTTATATCTATTGAAGACGACGAAGGTGTTTACAGTAGATCTCAAGGAACACAGGTGCTTAAGAAGTTTTTTAAGCAATATCCGCCCTCGACTTTTAGTTATGATTTTAAAGGAAAGGAGGACGGTGCTTCATCTTTCGGTATTGGTAATTACCAGTCATTGAAACAACGCTTCAGGGTGAGCATAAAATTCGAGAAAAAAGGAAGCAGTCACGTGATCGAATCGCTAGAAATTTCGAGAATCAAATGAGAATTAAATTGATTGTTGTCGGGAGAGACCATAAAGGGTTTGTTTCTACTGGAATCTCAGAATATACCAAACGATTGAATAAATATGGTAAGCTTGAGTATATCGTTTTACCTGATGTTCGCAATGCGCGCAAAAAGTCTACGGCTGAAATAAAGCATGAAGAAGGTACAGCAATCCTTAAGAAAATCAAGCCGAACGATTTTGTTGAACTTTTGGATGAACGAGGCAAAACGTATTCCTCAGTGCAATTTGCTCAGCATTTACAGGGACGCTTTAACCGGGGAGGCGGTACCCTCGTTTTTGTGATTGGTGGTCCTTATGGTTTTTCGGAAGCTGTATATCAACGCGGAGATGGGAAACTAGCATTAAGTGAAATGACTTTTTCGCACCAGATGATTCGGTTATTTTTTGTAGAACAAATATACCGGGCTATGACCATTTTGAAAGGAGAACCTTACCACCATGAATGAAGCTACCAAAAGCGCACTAGCTTTCAGTATTTGAAGTAGGAGATACTATCGAGCACCATTTCCCACTTTCCCTGATCATTAATAAAAGGTTCGCGATCGACGCGATAGATTTTTTCAACGGAATTACCAATCTGAAGCCCTTTATTGGCTTTGTTATACTTAGCTTTACCCGATTGATAGCGCAAACATCCATCGTGTGGTTTTTCGGCATCACATGAATAACCAAAAGCGCTATTCTTACCATCCACATCTAGGTAGTGGCGAGCTGAATCACCTTGCGTAGGAGAATTGAAGACTTCAGATCGCCAGGAGCCACTGAAGTCTTCATTATATTTCTCTAATTCTTTAATACTGCAAGCAACGAGGTAAAATGTGATTATACTTAGAAGTATTCCAATCGCTTTTCTCACGTTACTTGTTTTATGCTATTGTTGAATGATTAATTTCTTAGTCAAGTGCTTTCCACTTTTAGTAGTAATGGCTACAAAATACGTTCCAGATTTGAGGTGACGCACATCGAGAGTGACATTCTCATCTTGAGTGTTCACGTCTTTCATCTTTTTACCTAAAACATTCATCAGTGTAATTCTTCTTTCTTCTGCTTGTGAGAACTGAATAGTGACAAAATCTTCGGTCGGGTTGGGAAGCAATTGAAAATCAGCACGCACTTCCTCTTGAACTGATGTGGTCGCACCGTTACAATTTCCAACAGATCCATAGTTAAAAATAACTTCGGAACATTCATTGAAGTTGGATCCCTCAATATAATCATCAAACTGAGCCGTAGGGTCGTGCCAAACATCTTTTGTGATCGCCCATTGACCGTTCTGACTGTAGTTGGCATCAATAGAAGACATACGCTTCATGTAGAGAATGGCTTCATGACTGCGCTGAGAAATGACGCTTGCAGCATCTTCGAGGTAGTAAGTTACCTTCGCACTTTGAGTACCTTCATAGGTAAGTGTAACCCCTTGACAAACTAAATAATATTGTTGACTCCCCAAATCAGTCGCAATCAGCGAATCTTGAGTAACAATTACTGTAGAGGGATCAATATTGACCGTACATTGAGATTTTCCACTTTGAGCAAACGCGAAAAATGTGATAAAAATGAGTAGAATTTGTTTCATAGCTAAACTTTTGATACTAAAGTAATGAATTAATTTCAACTAATTTGAAACGTATAATTAAAATTCGAAAAAATCTTCTTGCCTTGCTTGAATCGTGGTTTGGTCGATTGTAGTTTTCTTGCGTAGGCTGTGAGGTGGTTGTTTAATTCTTGAAGCGATCCATAAAAAAAAGGTATGACCGAATTGAATCAGAAATACCTTTTTTATAAAATACTTGTATTATTTTACTTAAGCTTCTGCTTTATCCTCTGATGGGACAACAGAAACAAATGAGCGATTGTTTTTCTTTTTTCTAAATTCAACAACCCCGTCTGTCAAGGCGTAAAGCGTATCATCTTTACCTTTTCCAACGTTTAATCCAGGATGGTGTTTTGTTCCGCGTTGGCGAACAATAATGTTTCCTGCGATTGCTGCCTGACCACCGAAGATTTTTACTCCTAAACGTTTACTCTCTGATTCTCTTCCGTTTTTCGAACTTCCGACTCCTTTTTTGTGTGCCATCGTATTAAATTTTTTGTGTTAAACTAACTCCGCTAGTTAACGTGATTAACCTTTAACTCCAGTAATCGTCAATTCAGTCATGTACTGACGATGTCCGTTTTTCTTTTTGTAACCTTTTCTCCGTTTCTTTTTGAAGACAATTACTTTATCTCCTTTCAGGTGACGTTCTACTTTCGCAGAAACTTTTGCACCATCTATAGCCGGGGCGCCAACGTTTACCTTTCCTTTGTCATCCGTCAATAGTACACGATCGAAATCTACTTTATCACCTTCTTTCGCATCTAAACGGTTTACAAAAACACGTTGATCTTTTTCAACTTTAAATTGTTGCCCTGCTATCTCTACAATTGCGTACATAGCTTAATTATTAGTTTATTAATTTCCAAAAATAGGACTGCAAATGTAATAAATTTTTTGATAACTATCACAACTATTCCTGGAATTGTTCTTTTTATCTATACTTAGCGGTTGTACCTGCACATTGAATAGAAAAAGTGAAGTAAATGCATTGACTTTTTGGGCTAAATCTACACTATGCTTCATAAACCTGGTCTGAGATCTCAACTGCAATTATCACTGAGTTACTGTTTACTTTTACGTTTGATTTTGGGGAGTGCGTTGGCCAGGAATACCCCGAGTAGAATAACTATCATCGAGATGACTTGCATACCGCTAATAATTTCTCCATCCAAGTAACCAATAATGACGGCGACCACAGGAATGAAATAGGTGACGCTGCTTGCAAATAGTGCAGAACTCCTATTTATGAGGTGATTGAAGAGCAAAACGGCAAGTGCAGTGCCAATGATCGCTAGTAAGCTTATGTAAATCAAAGCTGTTGGTGCGTAATCGTTCGTGGCAATGGTGGATGGAACGTGAAATATAAAAAATAGGACTAAAGCAGGTAGAAATGAAAATGTAAATGCCACCGAGGTCACTTGAATAGGTTTTAAATGTCCTAAATTATGGCGGATAATGTTTACGCTTGAAGCATAACAGATGGTGGCACATACCACCGCAAAAACGTGATACCACCTTCCAGAAGTGTCTACTACCGCCACTCCATTCACGAGTCCTATGATACCAATCGTACCTATTAAGACACCAAATATTTGTAGTTTGATGAGTGGTTGGCGAAAGAGCCAGGTGCCGATGAGTAGCGTGAAAATTGGTGTACAGCTATTGAGCATTCCGGCATATCCGGAAGAAATTCCTGTTTCGGCGAAGGTGAAAAGAAATGCGGGAAGAAAGTTTCCCAAAAATGCGACACCTGCCAGGTTAAAAAACATTTGTTTGTTCTTAACAATACGTATGTATCTTAAGCCGATAGGTAAAAATACGCCTGCTGCAAGTAACATGCGTAATGTAGCCACTTGATTATTGTTGAAAATAGCTTCTTGAGTAGCCTTATCCACCATTCCGCGCTTCATCAAGATGAACGAACTTCCCCACACAATAGCGAGTAGCAAAAGCATTCCCCAGTTTTTTAACTCTTCCTTCATGGCGCCCAAAAATACATTTTGTTTCAAGCAATAGCAGATCGATTTTAATTTTTGTGGTGAATTGATAATTTGTTAACTTTGCTCAAATCTCAAATTTATGCAACAGGTTCGGTTTTTATTCATTTTTATGACGATGTTCCTTTTCTCTTGTTCGAATAATTCATCGAAAAAGATGAGTGAACGTACGGCTACTTTTGAGATTAAAGGTATGGTCTGTGAAATGGGGTGTGGGGCTTCCTTGCGTAAAGGACTGTACACCACAGATGCTGTTTCTGAAGTTAAAGTGAAATACGAAGAGGATCGCAAGGAGAATGTGATTGAGGTATTTTACGATGCGAATAAAACATCTCCCGAGAAAATGAAACAAATTATTCAATCACTCAATGATGGTCAGTTCACTGCAAAATTGCGAAGTGATCGCGCTGCACGAAAAAAAAGTCTGAATAAGGAACAGAGCGCTAACTTCAATCGCTCCAATGAAGGGCGAGAAGGGTTGGAAGCTTCCAATACCAATACTTTTTCTTTTCCCAACTTGACAGAGCTACTGAACAGCCTCATTTATTAATTCGTGTTGTTAGAATTAGCTGATCGCTTGTTTTTAATACCTTGAAAAATTAACCCACTGATTCATTAAGAGGAACATCTTTGTCAACAAGATTGACTTAAAGACTCTGGGGAGTGAATTTTTTATGAAGAATTTTTGGGGATCCAACACCACTGTTTAGTTTGGTTATGTACTAGTTTTTTTTACTTTCACAGCATGGAAATTAAGAACCCTTATAATCAAGAAGTTTTAGGATCAATTGATTTGACATCTGCAAATCATGTGGAAACTATCGTGCAACGTGCAAATAGTGCTAAAGAAGTCTGTAAAGTGCTCTCAGCTGGAGAGCGAAACAGACATTTGCTGAGTATCGTTGCAGGTATTAAGACGGAGTACGATGAGTTTGTCAAAACTATTGTTAAGGAATCAGGTAAACCGAAACGATATGCTCAAGCTGAGGTAGATCGAGCTATACAAACATTTACGATTGCAGCGGAAGAAACAAAGCGTTTACCGCATGAATTAATTGATTTGGATAGTACAGAGAAGGGACATGGTCTCAGAGGTGAAGTTGTTTATGAATCGCGCGGTGTGGTTTTTGGTATTGCGCCGTTCAACTTCCCTCTTAATCTTGCCGTCCACAAAATTGCTCCTGCCATAGCTTCGGGATGTCCTATTATATTGAAGCCTTCTTCAAAAACACCATTAACGATGGAGCTGCTTTCTCGTGTAATCGATGCGACTGATTTACCTGAATATGCATTTCAACTTGTACACTGCACTCGGGAAGTAGGTAACCAATTTATTGAACATGAAGCTATCGACCTATTGTCTTTTACAGGTTCACCTGATGTTGGTTGGAACATGAAGGCTCAGGCGGGTAAGAAAGAGGTAGTGCTCGAGCTTGGAGGAAATGCTGCAGCTATTGTTTGTGAGGATGCCGACCTGGATAAAGCGCTAGAAGAATTGACAGTCGGTGGCTTTGCTTATTCGGGCCAAGTATGCATCCATACGCAACGCATTTACATACAGAATTCCGTTTACGAGCCATTTGTGAATAAATTTATAGAAGCAGCGAAAAATTTACGTATCGGAGATCCACTTGATAGGGATACTGATTTTGGAGTGATGATCGATGAGTCAAATGCGAAGCGCGTTGAAGATTGGGTGCAAGAGGCGTTGGATCATGGAGCGAACCTCATAACGGGTCACAAAAGAGAAAATGGATTGTATTATCCAACTGTTTTATCTAATGTTTCAAAAGGACAAAAAGTACGGGATGAAGAAGTTTTTGGTCCTGTCGTTATTGTGGAACCCTATGACGAATTAGACGATGCAATAAGAGCGGTTAATGATAGTAGATGGGGATTACAAGCTTCAATTTTTACGGATAGCATCCAACAACGTGACCGCGCTTTTAATCAGTTAAATGTAGGTGGGCTCATCCATAACAAATCTACCACTTTCCGGGTCGATGATATGCCTTATGGAGGAGTTAAGGACTCAGGCTTTGGTCGCGAAGGAATTCGGTATGCGATGAAAGATTATTTGGAGCCGAAATTGCTTGTTCGCGAATAATTAAGTGTTTTCTTCCAATTCGAAAATACTTTCTACTGAGGCATTGACGGATTGAGCAATTTTGAGCGCTACGAACAGAGAAGGATTGTACTTTCCTTTCTCAATAGCGTTAATTGTTTGTCGACTGACTCCCACTTCTTTTGCCAAGTCGTCTTGAGTGAAATTATGAATAGCGCGATGCACTTTTAAATTATTTTTCATGGAGGGACTTTTTGAGTTGATACATTTTATATTCAAACCGCAAAATATAAATCAATAATATGGTGAAAACGCTGAATACAAGAATGTTGAGGTAAAATAACCCGAAAGTGAATAATGTCAATAAGATGAAGAGGAAGAAATGAATATACGTTGCCCACAACAACGATTCTAATCGAATTTTCTGTACGAGTTCGTCTTCTGTAGCTCGCTTTGAAAATCCGACAAATAAAAGACCGGTGAGTATTAAGACAACTAGGGTTTCATACCTGAAATCATCCTGAATAATCTCAAAAAAGCGATTGTCAGAGCGCGTTTGACCCAGCGGTATGCCAGAATCATAGATAGCTAAAACGTTGGCTTGTTCTAAAAACGAAAGGAGCCCCATTAACTCATCGAGTACGAGCAATACGACAGCGATCAAAATGACTACGAGGCCTACTTTTCTATAAATCTTCGGAAATAAAGGAGTTGTTTTCATCGTGTTTTTTTTCTAATGTAATATATATTTTTCAAAAAGTAAAAAAAACTTTACATTTAAAAATAGTGTTGAGGCGAAATACGAACTTTTCAGGTCAGTTTATAGCTAAAGAAAATGCGCAACAGATTGGTGGTATTCATATAAAAAAGGGAACCGTTTTGCGGTTCCCTTCTTGAGCAAATAATATACCTTATGAACTACTTGATGACAATTCTCCGTGTTTCTGCATTCATAATGAGAAAATAAACTCCTGGTTTCGCGGTGGAAACATCAATAACAGATGTTTGTTTTACGAGCTCACCTGTTTTTATGAGGCGACCTTGCGCATCGCGAATTACAAAAGGAGTACGTTGCGCATCATCCATTTTCTTCACAGTGAATTGACCTTGAGAAGGGTTTGGGTAGATTTCGAGGAAAGTTTGACTTTCGGTTCCTACATTTAAAGTGCTAATAGGGAAGCAGTTACTCGTATCCGTACAGTTGTTTTCTGTAATGATCACGGCGTATTGTCCATTTTCTTCAGGTGTAAAAGTAGAGTCAGTTGCACCTTGTATAATTGAGCCATCACATTTAATCCATTGATAAGACACATTTGCACTGTCGTTATCAGCGATTAACATCGGTTCGTCAACTGTAACATCGGTATTGGGTTTTGTTATGATGACTTCTTGTGTCTGAGTGGAAGCATTTCCCGAAGCATCTACAAAATCCCATGTAATGGTTGTCGTTTCCGTAATGGGAAAAGTAGCAGCAGTTGTTGCCGTGATAGAGCCGTCGCAGTTATCCGTCGCAGTTGGTGCTGGAACAGCGTTAACTTCGCAGTATTCCTCTACATCTGAAAGATTAGCGCTGTCTAAAACAGGATCTGTTATGTCGTCAATGACAATATCTTGCGTTTGAGTTGACACATTGCCTGCTGCGTCTTCATACGTCCAAGTCACCGTAGTGTTTGTCGTTACAGGGAAAGCCGCATTGTGTACACCTACTACTGATCCGTCGCAATTGTCCGTTGCAGTTGGAGCAGTTAGCGTTGTGACTTCACATTCTTCTTCAACATTTGGTAGGTTAGCTACGTCAGCAACTGGAGCCGTGTTATCATTACTTGTACCCAGTTGTATGCGATCCCAGTAGCCAGTACCAGTCCCCCAATTATACAAATGAATTTCATTAATTGAATTTTGATTATTATCTCTGAAAGGGAAACCTGTTGTTTGTAAAGCACCATCAATATAAATATCGAATGTTTTATTGGTCCAGTCGATATTTTTCAATTCGATGAAGTACCAGGTATCTGGAGAAGCAGGATAATCGTAATCGATCGATGAGACAAAGCGAATATAACCGTCACTACCTTTCCAGTAGTTAAAAAACATGCAATCTTGCGCTGAAGGATTTTCGCCCATTACCGTGTAATTGATTGACGAAGTGGTGCCTTCTGTGTACATGTAATAACTAATTTCAGAAGGAGTTAAGTTGGAAACAGTCGTGCTGAATCCATCTAAATGATTACTGTTTCCGCCTGTTCCTGTAACACTAAAGTTACCTTCGGCTACATTAGAGTTTGTAACACTCGTGGAGGTTAATCCAGGACCGACGGACCAGGTTGGTGTGTAGCTGCCTGACTCAAAATCGTCGAAAAAGGAAGCGCACTGAGCGAAAGTATTGTTCGAAGATAAAATCAACCCAACACTTAGAACTAAAGGGATAAAGAGCGCTTGGCGCCAATTTGATCGAATTAGAGGGGTAGTAGTTTTTTTCATAATTGTGTATTTAAATTTACACTAATATAATAATTAATAATGAATTAAGAAAAAACTCCAGATTGATATAATTATTGAAGATTCAACTAGCAAATGCGACATTACCGTTTACTAAATTATAAAATAAATTTTTGGGGCAATTATACCCTAGT
>CAJXMN010000078.1 GCA_913056215.1 uncultured Flavobacteriales bacterium
TAGAGATGATAACAGCTTCATAATCTAAATAAACACCTTCTGAAAGGCTTTTCTGGATTGATTCTTCAACAAATTCTTTATACTCTTCCTTATAAAAACCAACAGCGCGATCAACAGTTGGAACGAAAGTTTCTGGATTAGTTTCGTGCAACTGGTGGACCTCTTCAGACCAGAAAAGGTTTTCATTAACTAAATCGAATTCCCAGCTCCCCACTTTTGCTAAATCATTCGCTTGTTTATTTAGTTTCCTCAGTTTTTTCTCTTCAGTAATATCTCTTGCGGTGGCATATATTACACCTTCTTCTCTAGAAATATTGCAATACCAACTCAACCAAATAACTGAGTTGTCTTTTGTTAGATAGCGGTTTTCAAACTTAAAACTTGTTTCACTCTTTTTCAACTTTGAAAGTTTCTGGTAATAAATCTCTCGATCTTCAGGGTGCGTATATTGATCAAAAAAACTTTGCAGCATTTCCGTTTCTGAATGACCCAACAATTCATAGCCCGCCCTATTCATCTTTAAGATTTTTCCGTCGAGGTTTGATAGACAGACTATGTCAGGTATCGTGTTGTATAAATTATGTAAGTCATTCTCAAGTTTTTTTCTATTAATTTCTGAACCAATAAAGTCTTGCAAACCTTCAAATAAAGCGGAGATTTTTTCTAGTTTCTCTGGACCTTGCTTAGTTCCCAGAAGCAAAACCCCTATCACCTCATTTTGAAAGGTTAAAGGTATTCCCAAAGCCGACTTAAACCCAACTTTTTTCGCAGATTCTCTTCTGATAAACTTTTTATCGTTTCTAATGTCTGTCCATAGGAGCTGTTCCTTTTTTGCCCAAACTGTACCAGGGAGCCCTTTCTCAGCTTCAAATGGCTGTAAACTCTTTTTCTCCTTGTAAAACTGATTATCTGATGATTCTCTAAAGTAACAACTAATCAATTGGAGCTGACTCCTTTCAATATTCGTTGTCCATAATTCCACCCATTCCAGGTTTCCAAATTCTCCAACAGTCCTGCATAAACCTTTTGCTGCATCTATGTACTCAGTTTTATTAACAAAATTCGAGCTTATTTCAGCTAACAAATCTTTTTCCTTTTCTTTGTTTTTTTGTACTGTAACATCCCTTTGGACAGAAGTGAAATGAGTTAATATCCCCCTTTGATCAACTACTGGATTAACAACAAAATTCACCCAAAACTCTTCACCATATTTGGTGTAATTGATTACCGTGGTCTCTGCTGACTCTCCTCGTCTTATTTTTTTATCTAATAAATCTAATTTCTCTTTGTCCGTATTCGGTCCTTGAAGAAATCTAGGGTTTTTACCAATTACTTCTTCTGCTGTATACCCCGTGTTTTTAGTAAAAGCCTCGTTTACATATACAATTCTTGGCACAGGGTCATCCAATGGTTTGGCCTCAGTAATTAATAGAGCGTCTGAAGTGCTATTAATGACTTTTTCAAATAACTTTAACTTGTGTTCTTCCTTAATTATAGCAGTAACGTCTCTTGAGTTCGCAACAACCCCCTTAACTGCAGGGTTGTCCATCATATTGGTAAGAATAGTTTCAACCCACCTCCATTCATTTTCATTATTCCGAAAACGAAAGGCATCTATTTTAACTCTGTTTGTCGTTTCTAGTTTCTGCAAGCTTTCCGCCACTCTTTCTGCATCATCAGGATGAATAAATTCAAATGCACTTCTTCCTATAAATTCATCGGGACTGATACCTAAAACCGCTGTACTTGTTGGACTCACATATTTGTAGTTCCCTTCTATATCTAGAATCCCTATCAAGTCCGCCCCTTCTTGTACTAGTGCTTTAAATCGCTGTTCACTTTGATAAAGAAATTCTTCTTGTTTAATTTTATCAAAGTTGTCCCTAGCCACAGAGTATCCTATTTTAACTTTAGGATCCCACCTAGCAGACCATGAGTTATAAGCAATTCCACCATCCTTTTTTCTATAGCGATTTACAAAGGTTTTTGTTACTTCTCCTTCTAAAATGTCAGCAGCTATATCGTTGGTTTTAGGTATATCCGCTTCCAAAACGAAATCCGTAATAGGCTTACCAACCATCTCTTCTGGCAAATATCCCCAATGATCTTCTGAAGCAGCACTAACATAAACAAAGTTTCCCTGCTCATCAAACGAACAAAAAACATCCAAAGAAGCGTCTATCAATTTATTAGCTTCAAATCGCTTTTTTACATCAGAGGTAATATCGATTGACTCGCAAGCGACTGCAACTATCTTTTTATCATCGCCATAGATAGGTTTAAAAGCGATCTTTTTATACTGCGTTTCTTCCGCTTCAGCATGCTGAAAGCACTCTTCAACTTCGAAAAATTCACCTTTCAAAGCTCTTTGATAATAACTCTTCCATTTTTTGGTATCAGCTTCGCTGAAAGCTTTTAAAAATACCAGGTCATCTATATTTTTCTCAGCGCCAGTAGCTTCTATCATATAATTCTGATAAGCATCATTGGCATAAATCAAATGGAACTCAGTATCTATCATCCATATTTGATGAGTTACTTGATTGAGAAATAGTTGTGTCAATCGACTATGTTTCATTTTGTTGTAGCGACATAAATTACAGTAATGCTTAAATGCGACTCAAAAAGTACAAAAAAATACATTCAAACCTCCTAAAAACTAATAATTTATGATTCAGGAACTCAGTAACATAATATGCCATCTGCAGGATGTAAGATATATGACTTCTATCAAGCTCTATCACTATTCCTTTTAGGTTCATTAACCAAGGCATGTGATTTCATCGCTAAAGCGCACAGGACAGTAGCATTACACATCATAGGTAGTACGCTGAATGCTTAGAAACGATTAGTATAACTCAAATATCCTGAAAAGCCACTTGTCTCCATTATTTTTAAATTCACAGCCATTCAGTACTTGTAATCTCGAAGAGACTGATAATCGAGAATCGTGATCAAAGACCCCTTTGATTTGATATAACCATCACTCTTGAATTCGCTTAAAATTCGTATAACGGATTCTGTCGCTGTACCCACCATACTAGCTAATTCATCTCGGGTAACGGTCACTTCCACACGGTCAGCCATTCCTTCTTTATACTTTACGTAAAGTCTACTAAGCGCTTCTGCTACTCGTTTTCTCACTGTATTATATGCAAGGCTAATCAATTCATCCTCTTTTTCGACAATATTACCAGCTAGCAACTTGATAAAATTGATTGAAATATCTTTATCGGATAACATAAGCTTTTCAAAATCTTCTCTTGGAATCAAAGCAAGCTGTGCACTCTCAATAGCGACAGCATATTCTGAATATTTTGAATAAGAAAGTAGGTCAATATATCCAAAGAACTCGCCTTCACCATGTAATCCTGTGACATATTCCTTATCTTCATCTGTCACTTTATAACTTCTTACATGCCCGCTGACAACATAAAACAGCCATTTTGGTGTATCTCCTTTAAAATATATTTGTTCCCGCTTGCCATATGTTTTTACTTGTGCGTCCTCCTTTAAACTATCTAATCCGGTTAAATCACAAACAACATCTTGGAAACTTTTCCACTTATTAGTAGCTTCCCGCACTTCTTCGAACCGTTTCCTTTTATCCAAACGAGACTCAATAGCTGAAAGCAACTCCATTTCTTCAAAGGGCTTACTTATATAGTCATCAGCACCTAAATTCATACCTTTCCGCATATCAGAGCGTTCCGTCTTTGCCGTCAAAAATATAAATGGAATACCTCGTGTTTCTGGTATTTTACTAAGATAGTACAACACACCATAACCATCGAGTTCAGGCATCATGATGTCACATACGATTAGGTCAGGTCTTTCCCGCTTCACTAACTCTACACCTTCTTTGCCATTCGGAGCACTGAGTACCTCATAATCTGCGAGCTCAAGGATCTCCTCAATATTTTCGCGCATCTCGTGGTTATCTTCAATTATTGCTATTCTTTTCATTTTACAATGATTGGTTCTTTAAATTTTTAGGAAACTTGACCGTAAAGGTAGTCCCCTTTCCTTCTTCTGATTCAAATGAAATCTCGCCCTTTGTTAAATTAAGGTATCGCCCAACAATGTTCAACCCTAAACCAGTTCCTTCGATGTTCGAAACGTTGCCCGCTCTAAAAAATCGATCAAACATTCGTCCCTGGTCACTTTTTGGTATACCAATACCTTTATCCCGTACTACTAACACGACATGGTCTTCTAATTCCTTTACAATTACATCAATTACAGATTCTTCTGGCGAGTATTTTATAGCATTCGATAATAGATTAAGAATAATGTTTTTAATCAACTGTGGATCAGAATGAACTTGAAGCAACGCGGGGCCTGAATATTTGATATGTTGACCGTTCTTTTTTAACTCGCTTAGATCTTCACACGTTTCATTCAGCACTTCCACTAAATCACTATCTTTCAATACAGGGTTTATTTTACCACTTTCTAATTTTTCCAAAGATAAGAAGTCATTGAGTATAGATGTCAGGTTGCGCACGGCACTTTTAATCCTCAAAATATGCTTTTCGATTTTTTGAGGATTTGAGCGTTCATTGTATTTCAAGATCAATCCTGCCGAAGAATTAATCGTGGTTAGTGGTGTTCTAAACTCATGTGAGGCCATAGAAACAAACCGCGATTTCATCTCGTTAAGTTCGCGTTCTTTCTCAAGATTGAGCTCTAATTTTTGCTCCATGCGTTTTTGATCAGTAATATTTTTCTCGACCACCAAAATTTTATCAATTTCATCCTCTTCATTTTTTAATGGAACGGCGCTCAAAGCGTAGGTCCTGGCACCTACTTCTACTTCAAAATCGCGATATTCACCGCCGAATACACACAACAATTCTTTTTCAACTTGTTCTCTGGCCGCAGGAACAATCCGTTCTAAATAATCCAGTCCGATCAAATCATTGGTTTCTATACCTAAATCGTAAAGTCCTTGTCCTTCGGCAAAAAGGTATTTAAAGTTGCGATCAAAGATACTAATCACTCCTCCAGGAAAATTACGGGCGATACTCTTATATAATTGCTCACTCTCTCTGAGCTCTCGCGTACGCTCACGCACTTTATTTTCTAGGGTATACGTTAATTGTTCGAGTTGATCCTCCGCCTCTCTGCGAATACTTACATCAGATACGAGCGCAACCACAAAAGAATCGCCTCGATCATCTTTCAACGGATTTAAACTAACCTCAACTGGAAAAACAGAGCCATCTTTTCGTTGACCATTCAATTTTAGCGTGGATCCCATAGATCGCTTTTGAGGATTTTTGTGATAGCCAGATCGTTCGCCCTTATGCTTTTTGCGTTGCTTTACAGGTACTAATAGTTCTATTTTTTCTCCTATCAGTTCCTTCGATGTAAATCCAAATAATTCTTCTGCGGTGGCGTTATTATCTACAATTACTCCATTGTTATCCACGAGAATTAAACCTTCTTGAATCGATTCAAAAAGGACTTCATACATATTCTCTTTAAGTTCCATAATTAAGACCAAAAATAACTATATTTCCAGCAAATCAATAATTTCTCGTGCTTCTTTTACATCGTGTACCCGTAGAATGCTTGCTCCCTTCATATATGCAAAGGTGTTGAGCACAGTTGTACCGTTCAATGCTTGATCAGATTGAATACCAAGCTTTTCACATATCATTGATTTCCTCGAAAGCCCTATCAACAAGGGACAGTCAAGAACTTTTAAATGATCAATCCCATGCAAAAGTTCAAAATTCTGAGCGCCATTTTTAGCAAAACCGAAACCAGGATCTATGATTACGTCTTTTACGCCAAAGCGTCTCAATTCTTGAAGTTTAATACTCAATTCAAGAACAACATCTTTCACAAGGTTGACATAATCATTACGGTACATCATATCTTGCGCATCCCCTCTACTATGCATAAGAATGTATGGGACATTGAGTTCCGTTACTGTCTGAAACATCTTCCCATCGTAGCTGCCGCCGTACACATCGTTTACGATGTCGGCACCTGCATAAATAGCCTCCCGCGCCACATCACTTCGAAAAGTATCAATACTCAAGAGTAGCGAAGGAAACTTTCTGGATATACTTTCTACAGCTCCAACCACGCGTTTCAACTCCTCTTGAGCATTAAAAAGATCTGCATGTGGACGCGTAGATATACCTCCTACATCTAGAATATCTACACCTTCATCGATAAACTGCTCAACCTTTTTCAACAAATCAGCTTCCTTAAAAACCCGAGAACCAGGATAAAAGGAGTCCTGATTCACATTGATAACCCCCATTACTTTACAGGTATCAAAAGTCAGTAACTTACCCGAACAATTTATCGTCTTAATTGATTCAATTTTATTATCTTTCGACTCCATTTTTTATTTTCAAAAACTCATGACTGAAACAGTTCAACAATATACAAAAGTTCTCTCGAATTGCCGTCTCATTTTCGAGCAGAAAACAAAGGATTATGGTACGGCTTGGCGCATTTTGAGGCTTACATCGCTCACTGATCAACTATTCATTAAGGCGCAACGCATTAGAACTATTCAGGAAACAAAAGAAAATAAAGTAGGCGAGAATATTGATGATGAATTTAAAGGTATTGTCAACTATTGTGTCATGGCGCTTATCCAATTGCATGAAGATAAGAACCTGCCTTTAGAAATGACGGTTCAGGAAACGATGGATCACTATGACACATATTCACAAAAAGCATTAACTTTAATGAAAAAAAAGAATCATGATTACGGTGAGGCGTGGAGAGACATGCGCATTAGTTCACTAACAGATCTTATTCTTATGAAATTGTTGCGCGTAAAGCAGATTGAAGATAATGACGGAAAAACACTAGTGAGCGAAGGAATTGATGCGAATTATTACGATATGTTAAATTACGCAGTTTTTGCACTTATACATTTGACATCAAATACAGGAAAAGATGCTAAAAAATAAAAACAAGAATATCGAAGGTAAATCATTAGTTTTCAATGTTTTATGTATTATTTTAAACTTACTGGGACTCACCTTCCTCGTTTTTGGATACCACCCTTATTTTGAGAGCAGTGCATTGGGATTCCAGATTACTGGATATTCCTTGTTCATATTGAGTTTAGTAGCTATTTATCTTTTTGAAGGGTGGCTATTATTTGCCTATTTAGCCCGAATTTTAGTGGGTGGTCTGTTTATCGTTTCTGGCCTTATCAAGGCTAATGATCCAAAAGGGTTTGCATATAAGTTAGAAGAATATTTTGAAGATGGTGCGCTCGCATATCGAGTTAAAGAGCTTTTTAACTGGGAATCCTTCTCACTCGAGTTTTTAATTGACCAGGCCTTAATGTTGAGTGTAATAATTTGTATTCTGGAGATTCTCTTAGGGGCATTGATCATTCTCGGGCGTAAAGTGCGACTCGCATCTTGGCTAATGGTCGCTATGATGGTATTCTTTACGTTACTAACATGGCATACGAAGGAGTGCGATCCAAACAGTACATTTACAGACATCGATAATTACGCGTTAGAAAACCCTGTTGCTCAAGCAAAGATACCACAAGCTGAAAATGATGAGCAGATTACTATCGTTGAAAAAACAGCTACACATGTAACTATTCGAGAAGTAAAAAAACCACAATGTGTTGATGACTGTGGTTGTTTTGGTGATGCTATGAAAGGCTCTATTGGGCGCTCACTTACACCGGCCGAATCCTATTGGAAAGATATCGTCCTCCTTTATTTGGTTGTCATTCTATTTATTTCCAGAAGAAAAATCACTCCTAATACGCTGAGAGAAAACACAGTGTTGATTTTCTTATCCCTCCTTTTCGTAACACTGTTTGCATACATCTTTTCATGGGGTTTCCCTATTCTTTTCGCTCTAATCATATTATTACTTGCACTCTGGATACGTAAGACTGGTGGTAAGATTTTGGGAAACACATTCGGTATGACTAGTTTGATTCTTGTAATATCTGGATTATTCGTGACTTACGTATTGATGTACCGTCCACTTAGAGATTATCGACCTTATCATGTAGGGAGCGATCTAGTGGAGCGCATGAATGATGGAAAAGAAGGTGTTTATAAAAATATCATTATCTATAAAAATAAAGCCACCGGAAAAGATACCACGCTGACTGAATTGGATCAGTCCACGGAGCATATTTGGGGTAAGCCTGAACAATGGGAATTTGTTGAAAGAACTACAAAAACGGTGAAAGCAGGCAGACTTCCCTCTATTCAACAATTCAACCCTGCTATTGCAGTAGACCAAATGACTAATACAGAACGCAATTTTGATTATATCAGCCAAAAAATAAAAGAAAATAGAGAGAAATACGTGGATATTATTGAAAAGGAATCTGGAAATCGATATCCACAACCTTTATCCGATTTTTACATAGAAGACTGGGACACATCTGAATACGTCATCGGCGATACTATTATGCGACTTCCTGAAACTTTTAATGAAGTGAGTTTAAAGGACTACATCCTCCAACAGGATCAAATTATTTTAATCATATCAAAAGATCTCCAAAAAGGAAATTTCAATCGTATTGAACAATTAAAAGAGATTGCGAATAAAGCGTACGAGAAAGATATCGACATGATCATGATAACGGCAAGTGGTTCAGACGAAATTGAAGCTTTCAGAGCATCTCAAGAACTCGATATCCCCACCTTACAGAATGACGAAATCGAAATCAAAGCCATTACGCGATCAAATCCAACTTTAATGGTATTAAAAAATGGAGTGGTTAAAGGTAAATACGCTTTCAGATCGACTCCTTCATGGAAATGGTTAGTAAAAAACGTATTGGAAATTAAATAACTATGTATGAGAAAAAAGATTGTAGCGGGCAATTGGAAAATGCACCTCAACAAAAAGGAAGCGATTAACCTCAATGAGGCTGTTAGCAACAATATACCTCAAAACAATGTGGAAGTCTATCAATTCGTTCCTTCTGTATACCTGGATATGCTTCAAGAGCGATCTACGATAAAAATTGGAGCTCAAAATGGGTATCCAGAAGATGCCGGAGCCTTTACAGGAGAGGTAAGCATGCTCCAAATAAAAAATATTGGAATCCAATCCATACTTATTGGTCATTCAGAACGACGCCATAAATTCGGAGAAGATGAACAATTCTTGAAGGAAAAATTAGACGCTGCACTTTATCATCAACTCGAGCCTTTCTTTTGCTGTGGGGAAACACTTCAGGATCGCGAACAGAAGAATCACTTTGAAACAGTTCATGAACAGCTACACGCAAGCTGTTTTCATTTGGGTGCGGAAGCTATGCGCTCCGTCATCATTGCCTACGAACCTGTTTGGGCAATAGGGACAGGAGAAACGGCAACACCTGAACAGGCCAATGAAATGCACGAATTTATCCGATCCGTTATTGCAAAGCGCTATGATCAGACAACAGCCGATGCTATATCTGTCATCTATGGCGGTAGTTGTAAACCTGAAAATGCATCCTCCTTGTTTCAACAGCAACACATTGATGGAGGACTCATAGGTGGAGCTTCGTTGAAGTCAAAGGATTTTCTCGAAATCATCCAATCATTTTAACTATTATGGACTATCTCAAAATATCCTTCCAAATCGAACCCCGCGAACCATGGACGGAAATCCTAATCGATGCACTTGCTGACGCTGGATTCGAGAGTTTTACCGAGGATCATGAGCAATTACAAGCCTATATCCCACAACGCGATTTTCAGCAATCAGACTTGGATCATTTAATCGCTGAATACAAGCAACGCGATGTTTCTATCGCATATTCAGAAGAAGTGATTCCCGCCCAAAACTGGAATGCAGTATGGGAATCAGACTTTGATCCCGTTCAGGTTAATAATCGATTATTCATCCGAGCTCCCTTTCATTCACCCAATAATCAATGTGATCTCGAAATAGTGATCCAACCTAAAATGTCCTTTGGAACAGGACATCATCAGACGACCTTTTTACTAGCACAGGTAATGCTGGCTATGAATTTTGAGCACAAAAAGGTACTTGATGTTGGAACAGGGACGGGGGTTTTGGGGATTCTAGCTGCAAAAATGGGTGCCTCGTCAATTATTGGTACAGATATTGAACCAGGTGCCATAGAAAACGCAAAAGAAAATATTGAACGTAATGCCGTTGAAAATTTTACAGTCTTAGAGGGTGATATAGACATACTTCCGCCTGATGATTATGATATCATCATAGCAAACATCAACAAGAATGTGTTACAATCGCACTTCGGAACTTATGCTGATCTCATAAAAAAAGGAGGTCGATTATTATTGAGCGGTTTCTTTGAGGCGGATGTTGCCGAAATGAGTGATAGCGCTCGAGAGTACGGTTTTACAACGAAAGAAATTTATAATTATGAAACGTGGGCCGTTTTGCTCTGCGAAAAAAATTAGATTATGAAATATTTATTTACCATACTGATATCATTATTTTTTGTTTCTCTGGCTATGGGACAAACGTTTTCAACTGATCGCGAGAAGTTCGTTAAGGAGTTCAGTAAACTCATGCGATCTAGTACTTCTAACGATCTGAAACCATTCATCGAAGAAGAACTCAGTCCGCTTTTATTAATGGGCAACGCATTTTCAAAAGAATATTTTGAGCGAATGGTGAACACGGCAAACCTCATGATTGAAAAACGTCATAAAGGATATCCAGAAGTTTATAATTACGTTTATTCCGTTACATCACTGGTAAAAACGGATCAACCTAAGGCGAGTTATGATGCTTGGCATAAGTCATTGGATCAGCTACTCGATAATCGAAACCCGCGAAGATTTGAAGAGTTTATCGAAATTTCGGGTGCTTTTTTCTCCAGGAATGTCGTTGCCCTGGATCGAAACTTTGAATGGATTTGCCGCGGTGGTTCTTATGAATTCATCTATGATAAATCAGTATTCATCAAGTTTGAAAATACGACATTGATGTGTAAAACAATTAATCGCGGTTCTTCGCGCGAGGAACAACCTTATTCCGATTCGATAAAAATTAAGAATACCTCAGGAACATTAGACCTTTCTCGTCAACGTTGGGAAGGAGAAGGTGGTAAATTCAACTGGGAAAAAGTTGGTCTGCCAAAAGAGGAAACTTATGCGAAAATTGGCCAGTATCGCACATCCTTTAGATCGACAAACTTTTCCTGTGATTCCGTCATATTAACTACTCCTTATATTGATGCGCCCGTGCCTGGAAAACTGAACGACCGGGCAAAAAAAGGTGCTATCAACAGGAGTCTGGATTTACCATATCCTCAATTTAATTCATTTGAAGCTTCCTTTAAAATCAATGATATTGTTGAAGGAGTCAATTATGAGGGTGGTTTTGCACTGGAAGCAGAGGAGTTTGTAGGTATTGGCAATGAAAATAAACCTGCTAAGCTAATTTTTAAGCGCAACGAAAAACCTTTTGTCCGCACCACCTCCTCTCAAGTTCGGGTATCTGAAAAACAGTTGCGCATCCCAAAAGCTCAAGTTGCTATTTTCATTGGATTAGAAGATTCTATTACGCATTCTGGACTCAGTGCTATTTTTAAGCGTGACCAAGATGAACTTCAATTGACAAGAGGGAATTCAGGGATTTCTCAATCTCCTTTTGTCAATAGTTATCACCAACTCGATATGTACGTGGAGCAAATCAAGTGGAATCGTTCCTCGAGTCAACTGGATTTAGGGTATAATTTCTCAACCTCTGAACAGCAGCGTTCAGCGCGATTTGAATCGTTTGGTTTTTTTGATGAAAAGCTCTATCAGCAGCTTCAAGGAATGGCTTCTGTTCACCCGCTGACAGCGTTACACAATTATGCCTATAAGTACGATCGATTTACAATGGACGAAGGAAAAGCTGCGTCAGCCTTAAAACTAACAATTTCTCAGGCCAAACCACGACTACTCGACCTTTCTACCTTAGGCTTCATTTCTTATGATACTGAAAATGGTATTGTGCGTATTAAACAAAAGACAGAACACTTCGTCAAAGCCAAAACGGGCAAAAGCGATTTCGATAATATCTCATTCACTTCTGACTTATCCCCCATTCGTACAGAGGGTACATCTCGTGGAAACTCTAATGACAAACGTGCCCGCGAGCAGAGACGACGCATTGAAGAACGTAACAGAAAACGAAGTCAAATGAAATCTTTCGGCACACTAGATCTTAGCAGTTTAGCCTTAGACGTTCAAGCAGTCGACCGCGTACCCATTTCAGAATTCAAACAGACAGCTATTTTCCCAGAAAATGATGAATTAACTGTTAACAAGAACAGATCGTTTGAGTTTACTGGATGGATCAATAGTGGTAGATGGGAGGTTCGCATCCAAGAAGGTAATTACAGTTACGAAAAACACGGTTTTAATATCTTTGAATCAGATGTTGCACTCTTTAGAGCAGTACCGCAAAAGAAAGAGCACGGCAACAGTCCTATTCTTATTCAGTCAGCTATTGAAGGGCTCAAGGGTGAACTAATTGTAGATACAATTACTAATCGTTCTGGATTAGATCAAAATTATGGTAATTATCCACAACTTATTTCAAAAGAGAAAACACGCGTTTATTATGATCAAAAAGAAATACATCGCGGAGCTTATGAAAAAGATCGTTTTTATTTTGAAATTGACCCTTTCGAAATAGACAGCCTGGTCAGCTTCAATGATGATTTTTTACGCTTTTCAGGAGAGCTCACCTCTGCAGGGATTTTTCCTACTATTTCTGAAGAACTTAAATTAATGCCTGATTATTCGTTAGGATTCTCTCAAAAAGCACCTGGCGATGGCTATGAGTTTTATGGAACCGAAGCGAAATACGAGAATAAGATATTGCTTTCAAACCAAGGTTTACAAGGTGGCGGCGTTATTAACTTTATTAATTCAACTTCAAAATCAAAACGTTTGTTCACTTTCTTACCTGATTCAACGATAGGCGTTGCAGAATTTAGTAATAAACCGCAGGAACAGGGTACAGAATATCCTGATGCCGAAGGACCTGATGTATTTATAACATTTCTACCCCGCAAAAAAGTGCTTAAAGCTAAATCAAATGAGGAACTCATTTCTTTCTACGACGATGAGGCCAAATTGCGAGGCTCAACAACCATTCGGGAATCAGGAATGCGTGGTAATGGTCTCCTTGAGTTTACTGATGCCACATTGGGATCTAAAAACTTCAAATTCGGACGATGGGACCTGGATGCGGACACCTCTTCTTTCCAATTGGATAACAAATATAAAGAAGAAGGTGACCTAACAGAAGACCCGCTCGCATTTAAAACGGATAATGTTCAGGCCGATGTTAGCTTTAAAGATCGAAAAGGCGTTTTCAAGTCCAATGAAGGCGAATCAACCGTTGAATTTCCAGTCAACCAATACATCTGTAAAATTGATCAATTTACCTGGCAGATGGACAGCGATGAAATGACTCTTGAGAAAAAGAAGTCGGATAACCTGGCTATAGAAGGGAATATGGATTTAGTTGGACCAAACTTCTTCTCAATTCATCCCGATCAGGATTCCCTTCAGTTTCGTTCTCCTAAAGCTAAATTTAGTTTGAAAGAGCGTACGATTTATTGTTATGAAACGGAATTTATCGAAGTCGCAGATGCTCGCATATTTCCTGATAGCATGACAGTAGTCATTCGTAAAAAAGCTCGAATGGATCCATTAGACGATGCTAAAATTGTTGCCAACTTCATTACGAAATATCACGAAATGCACAATGTTCATGCTGAAATCACGGCGAGACGAGCTTATACGGCAGAGGGAGACTATTCCTACTCCGAAGTCAATGGTAAATCATACGACATACACATGGATGAAATTACTTTAGACACATCCTATCAAACCAAGGCCAATGGTACTGTCGTTCCTGAAGATAGCTTTAGAATGAGCGAAGAATTTGCTTTCTATGGTGACGTTAATTTAAGAGCAGCCAATCCCTTACTGCATTTTGATGGAGCCACGCGAATTAAACACAACTGTGAAAAATTCAAAAGGAACTGGATGGCTTTCTCATCGGATATCGATCCCGAAAACATTCAAATCCCCGTTGATGAAAACATGAAAGATTTAGATGGCAATCGTATATCTGCTGGTATCTTATGGCGAAATTCTAACGTAACCGATAGCGTGCGTCTTTATCCTACCTTCTTAAGCTCGACGCGAGCAGATGAGGACCCTGTTGTGATTTCTGCATCTGGCTTCCTACAATACGACAAGGGAGCTAAAGAATATCAAATCGCAAGTAAAGACAAACTAGTGAATCGCGGTGCTAAAGGTAACTACGTTTCACTTCACACCGAATCTTGCTCCCTAAATGGAGACGGACACATCAGCCTGGGCATGGATTATGGTCAGTTGAAAACAGACGCTGTTGGTGTAGCAAACTACAATCAGGAATCTGGAAAAACAAGCATGAATGTAACCCTATCTATTCAAGCACCACTAGAAACTAGTGCATTTGAGGATGTCGGCGAGAAGATCGCTGAATTAGAAGAACTGAATCCAGTCGACTTTTCATCTACGACGCTCGAACAAGCATTCATGGAATGGGTAGATCAGGAGACTGCTGACGAAATAAAATCGGACTACACGTTAAAGCGTGAATTCAAAAGCGTTCCGCGACCATTACGTGATAAAATAATTATCACAGGCTTGCGTCTCACTTCTTATGAAAAGTTTGGTGATCAACAGCGCGGATTGAAAACATCAGTAGATCAAGCTGGAATTGTGTCTTTCTTCAGCGAACCGGTGATGAAATACGTTCCTCTAAAAATGTTTGCTCAACAACGCACAGCGATTGGTGACCGGCTCGGACTACTCATCGATGTTCCTGGAGCATATCTCTATTTCTTGGATTATGATTACAGAAAAGATGGGACAATGAATATCCTTTCGAGTGACAAAGAATTTAACGAAGAGATTACAGACCTTAAATCAGACAAGAAAAAAACGAAAAATTTTATGTATCAAATGACTAAAAACTCGGCCTATAAAAGTCAATTCCTACGGATCTTTAAGGAGTAAATCATGGAGTATATTCTTATTACACTAATCGGGTATTTATTGGGCTCTGTACCAACTGCTGTCTGGGTTGGGAAATTGCGGTACCAACTTGACGTGCGTGAACATGGAAGTAAAAATGCCGGTGCAACAAACACCTTTCGTGTTCTTGGGAAGAGAGCAGGTATTTTAGTTTTGACGGTGGATGTTTTAAAAGGAGCATTAGCAGTGCTAACTCCTTTCTTCATATTCAATTTAGCATGGAATAATGATTTTCTTATTCAGTTGAAAATTATCGGTGGTATTAGTGCTGTAATTGGACATATTTTTCCATTATTTGCGGGATTTAGGGGAGGAAAAGGTGTAGCTACATCTTTAGGGATTATTTTGGGGATCCATCCATTGGCAGCGCTAACATGTGTGGGAATATTCCTAGTTGTATTTATTATATCCAATTTTGTTTCCCTCGGTGCAATCGTTGCTGCTATCAGCTTTCCTTTATCTGTCGAATTTTTATTCCTCAATGATAATAATACACTTTGCATTTTTTCATGGTTGCTGTCTGCAGCTGTCATTATCGCACATCATAAAAATATCCAACGATTGATTCGCGGCAATGAAAATAAAATGAACCTTTTTAAAAAATAATCGTACAGTCTAATAAATATAAATAGTGAACGGATAACTATCATGTGGCGCCGACTACATATCGTTTTGACCATGCTCTTTTTGGTAGGAGGGTTTTTGTATGGCCAAGAAACGAAAGAAGATGTCGAAAAAAAGGCAGAAAAACATTTTAGGAAATCCGAATTTATCGAAGCTACACCACTGTATCTTCGACTACTTTCACTGGAACCGCGCGACCCAAATTACAATTACAAGTACGGTACATGCCTCTTGCACAATTCTGAAAAGAAAAAAAAAGCCTTTAAGTACCTAAATTTTGCCGTCTCCAAAGCAAAGGAAGTTGATGATGAGGCTTTTTACTACCTGGGAAGAGCATTCCATCTCACTTTTCAATTCGATAAAGCAATTGAAAACTACAAGAAATACAAAAGCCGATCCAATAATGATGTCGTCGGAGATCTCAGCGTGAGTCGTCAAATTGAAATGTGTAATAACGGAAAATCATT
>CAJXMN010000079.1 GCA_913056215.1 uncultured Flavobacteriales bacterium
CACATCTTGAGCGTATAATGAAAAGATGTCTGTTACTTTATAACCGATATAAGCGCACATGGTGATGATCATTAACAAAATTACTGCTGGTAGTCGCAATACTTGACCGACTTGAGCAAGACTTATTCTGTCCAGGATGATGGATTTTTCTGCATTTCCATGCATCTTCATAAAAAACCAAACGAGTGCGCCAATGATAAAAATGATCCCAGTAGATAGCAAAATTACATAGCGAAGTGATTCGCGACGTTCTCCAAGCGATGCAATACTCACCTCCGAAGAGATGAACCAGGCAAAAATAAGGACTCCGAATAAACCGAATAAAGCACCCACTAAACCGCGTCCACCATCGAGAAAACCAAATGCTTTACCTTGCGCATTTCTGCCTCCCCAGGCGCGAGTTGCTTTGATCATCGGTGCCCAAAATAGAAAGATCGTCGTGATCCCCCAGTAACCATAGAGTATATTTAATGTGGTAAAATTGGGAAATGTTGCATAAATGAGTCCGCCAGCACCAGTGAGCCAAAGTGATATTGCGATGAGTTTGCGCGGGGGAAACTTATCTGCGAGTGGTCCACCAAAAAAATAAGAAGCCAATGCGACTACGCCATAAACAGAAAAGCAAATACCCAGTTCTACATTGTTAAGCCCAAAAACATCGAGCACTGTTGGTCTAAAAACTCTGACAATAACAAATGGAAGCACAAAAACAGCTTCACCTGCTAAAATGAGGAGTGGAATGTAGTACCAGGGAGCTTTGAGTTTGTCCATAATTTATTGATCGTAAGTTCCAAATGTTGTTTGCAACTTTACGTCCGAATATAATTATTTCGACCGTGTTACAAAAAAATGTTGGCTTACGAAATGTGAGCGTTGGAGGGTATACTTGATGGAAGTTTCTAAAAATCAGAACCAATTTGTATAGAGCAGTGCCCAATAGATGAGAACAAGTTGTAAGGGAAGACGCAGGTATGCTAGCCATGTGAAGCGGTGTCCTTTTTGCTTAAATCGTTGCGCCATGTACACATTCGCTGGAAAAACGGCAATCAATAATAGTATGAGTCCGATGGCAGACCAGTGTTTCGCAAATTCAACATATATTCCGATACCGAAAATGATTTCGAATGCACCAGAGAGATAAACCATAAGGTTACGGCGAGGAATAGATGGCGGAACAATTTTGGAAAACGGTTTAGGATAGATAAAATGTAATACACCGGCTAAAATAAACAGGCCTCCAAATAAATACTGGTCCAGGTTCTCCATAACATTCTTGCTCTATAAAGGATTTAATCACTACAAACAGTGGATTACAGCTAATTGGGGATAAGCATTTTATTCGTTAATGGACGAACGCCAGCAGCCAATTCATTTATATCGTAAGGATATCTTTCTCCTTGCGCTCAATTCTATCCTCGATGATTGCTACGTATTTGTCGGTGATCTGTTGTACTTCATCTTCGGCAACCTTCGCTTCGTCTTCAGACAAACCATCGTTTTTAAGTTCTTTGATATAGTCCATCGCATCTTTGCGGTGATTTCTGACGCTCACCTTTCCCTGTTCACCTTCTGCTTTTGCACGTTTTACGAGTTCTTTCCGACGTTCCTCAGTCAGTGGTGGAACGTTGATGATCAGCATTTCTCCATTGTCTTGTGGAGCTAAACCGAGGCTCGCATTGACAATCCCTTTTTCACATTCCTTCAACATTCCTTTCTCCCAAGGCTGAACGGTAAGGGTTCGACCATCTAAAGTACCTACATTTGCAACCTGTGACAGTGGTGTTTGAGTACCGTAATAATCAACCGTAACACTTCGTAACATGTCTGGTGTAGCTTTTCCTACACGTATTTTTCGAAGTTCCTCGTCGAGATGTGCTATACTTTTTTCATTCGACGCTTTGAACTCTTCCTTAACAATGTTCACCTCTTCACTCATGGTTATTCAAATTTGTGATCAAAAATATAAAAAATTACAGGTCGGTCATCAGAAGCATCGAATTAATCTACTACTGTTCCAATGCGATGACCTTCAATTAATCGTTTTAAGTTGCCTTCCAGGTTCATATTGAATACGATAATGGGTAAATTATTTTCTTTACAAAGTGTAAATGCGGTCATATCCATTACATTGAGTCCATTGGCATAGACATCGTCAAACGAGATGGTTTCATACTTTTCTGCCTTAGGGTCTTTTTCTGGATCCTGTGTGTAGACTCCATCTACCCGCGTGCCTTTAAGAATGACATCAGCATTGATTTCGATTGCTCTCAGCGATGCAGCAGAATCAGTCGTAAAGAATGGATTTCCAGTACCAGCACCAAAAATAACTACTCGTCCTTTCTCTAAATGACGAACAGCCCGTCTTCGTACATAAGGTTCAGCTATTTCCTTCATTTCGATAGCCGATAATAGTCTTGAGTCGATACCGGCAGATTCCAGCGCAGATTGAAGGGCCATGGCATTAATCATCGTTGCCAGCATACCCATGTAATCTCCATGAGTGCGGTCCATTCCTCCCTGTTCGGCTTGAACTCCTCTAAATATATTTCCTCCTCCTATAACGATGGCGAGTTCAACTCCGAGATCAGTAACCTCTTTGATTTGTTTCGCATATTTTGCCAATCTTTCGTTATCGATTCCAAATTGCTTGTCTCCCATCAGCGCTTCACCGCTTAGCTTGAGAAGAACTCTTTTGTATTTCATACTTGTTTTTGTATTGAGGAGTGAATTTGTTCGGAAAAATAAGACAAAAAAAAGAGAGAAACAATGTTCTCTCTTTTTTAGTTTGAATATTTATTAGCTTAATGAAAAGCGCTTGAATGCCGTTACTGTCAGCCCGGAAGTTGTTTCCTCCAGGAACTGTTGGACATTCTTCTTATTGTCGCGTACAAAAGCTTGGCTTAATAACGTATTCTCTTTGAAAAACTTGTTTAATCGACCTTGTGCAATTTTCTCAGCGAGATCTTCAGGCTTACCTTCTTCGATTGCCTGATCTTTACCTACCTGAATCTCGTGATCAATTGTATCCTGATCAACTTCATCTTTGTTTAAAGCAACAGGGTTCATCGCAGCCACTTGCATGGCTACTTGTCGTCCAGCTTCTTCAACTTCGTCACCAGTTTTGTTTAGACCAACTAATGCAGCGATCTGATTTCCAGGGTGATTGTATGCAACGACAGATTCGGCAGCAATCTTTCCAAAACCAGAAAGATCTAATTTTTCACCGATCACTCCAATCTGCTCAGTTAATTTCTCTTCTACAGATAGTTTTTCATCGTAAGCTGCAGATTTGAGATCTTCTACAGAATCCACGTCTTTATCGATAGCTACGTTTAAAAGCGATTGAACAAAGTTTCTAAAATCTTCATTTTTCGCTACGAAATCTGTTTCACAGTTCAGTTGAAGGATGTAACCTGTACTCCCTTTTGATTCTGCAAAAATAACACCTTCTTTAGCTTCATTATCACCGCGCTTTGCAGCTACTTTTTGACCTTTTTTGCGCAGGAGATCAACCGCTTGCTCCATATCGCCATCCGCCTCAACGAGTGCTTTCTTGCAGTCCATCATTCCTGCGCCCGTCTTCTTTCTTAATTCGTTAACTTGACTTGCTGTAATTGCCATAATGCTATTAAATTACTCAATTATTTATCGGATTCCTCCTTTTTTTCTGTTTCTGCAGCCTTTTGATCTTTAGCTTCTTCTTTTTTCGATTCAGCTTTTTTATCGGTTTCGCTGGCTTTATCAGCTTCTGCTTTATTATCGGCTTCTTCTTTCTTTGCCGCGGCCTCTTCCTTCTTCTTAGCAGCAGCTTCTTCTTTCTTAGCTTTCTGCTCTTTCTTGTCAGCCTCTTGCTGTGCTTTAGCAGTCTTGCGTTCTTCTAGTCCTTCACGAATTGCTTCGGTGACATGATCAAGAATAACAGCAACTGACTTCGTTGCATCATCGTTAGAGGGGATAGGGAAATCTACAGATCGCGGGTCTGAATTGGTGTCAATCATCGCGAAAGTAGGAATGTTTAAGCGAACAGCTTCTTTTAGCGCAATGTTTTCCTTCATGACATCAACGATAAAAATTGCTGCAGGCTGACGAGTCATCTCCGATATAGAACCAAAGTTTTTCTCTAATTTTTCACGTTGACGCGTACGGAACAATTTCTCACGCTTGTTGAGTGTGTCCCATGTACCATCAGACTTCATTTTATCTATCGTAGCCATTTTTCGCACAGACTTACGAGTAGTGGAGAAGTTTGTTAACATCCCACCTGTCCAACGTTCTGTTACGTAAGGCATATTGACCGCTTTCACACGATCGGCAAGGATTTGTTGCGCTTGTTTCTTCGTTGCTACGAACAAAATTTTCTTACCTGATTTTGCAATTTGTTTGAGCGCTGCACACGCTTGCTCAAGATGAGCGATTGTCTTATTTAAATCGATAACGTGGATACCTTTCTGCTCATCAAAAATGTATGGAGCCATTGCAGGGTTCCACTTTCTTTTCATGTGTCCGAAATGAACACCTGCTTCTAATAATTCTTTAAATTCTGCTTTTTTTGACATCTTAATAAATTTTCATGTTTACTTTCCCTATCTGCCATGAAAGGCAGGCTTTAGTAGGCAATTGCTAAGGGTTCTTTCGAAAAGTACTCAACAACTTGGATACTAAACAAGCGCCAAATAAGGATAAAATTCGATTAACGTTTTGAGAATTGGAATTGCTTCCGTGCTTTTGGCTGACCTGGTTTTTTACGCTCAACCATTCTTGGATCACGTGTCATTAATCCACGAGCCTTCAAAGCGGGCTTGTGTTCCTCATCAATTTTTACAAGTGCACGAGCTATACCTAGACGGATTGCTTCTGCCTGACCATTCATTCCTCCTCCTGCAACGTTGACTACTACATCGTATTTTCCAGTCGTTTCTGTAAGCTCAAAAGCTTGCATAACCTTCGCTTGAAGAGTAGCGACAGGAAGGAAAGATTTATAATCTTGCTTGTTCACTGTGATATTACCTTTACCTTCCTTCAGGTAAACGCGTGCCACAGACGTTTTTCTTCTACCGAGTGTGTTAATTATCTCCATACTAATTATTTGATTGATTCAAGATTGAACTTTTCAGGCTTTTGGGCATCATGGCCATGCGTTGATCCAACAACAACCTTTAAATTGGTATAAAGCTGATTCCCTAATTTATTCTTGGGAAGCATGCCCTTCACCGCGTTCTCTACTAAACGTTCTGGACGTTTGTCTCTTAATTGCTCTGCAGTTAAGGAGCGCTGACCGCCGGGGTAACCTGTGTGGCGTATATACACCTTATTCGACCACTTTTTCCCTGTTAACTCCACTTTTTCTGCATTGATAACGATCACGTTATCACCACAATCAGCGTGCGGAGTATAATTCGGCTTGTGCTTTCCTCGGATTAACTGCGCTACTTTGCTTGCTAAACGACCGAGCGTTTCGCCTTCTGCATCAACTAGTAACCACTTCTTATCAGCAGTCTCTTTGTTGGCAGAAACAGTTTTGTAACTTAATGTATCCACTTCTTTCTAATTTAAAAATAAGACAATAATCCCAAAATTGGGGCTGCAAAGATATAACTTCTTGATTTGAATCACAAATGGTTTGTTGAAAAGATTGGAAATTAAAGTGCCCTGAGCTGCTTGGCCCCTTTTTTAGCCCATTACAATCCAAAAATAGTTTATTTTCTTCATGTAAGGGTTGATGATTTAATAATCATGGGAATTATTATCTTTGACCGACTAAATTTAAAACTATGAGAATACGTGTCTTGTTAATGACTTTTACAGTGCTATTTGCCCTAACGGTTAAAGGTCAGAAAGAAAAGAAATCAATGTCACTAAGTCAGGCTGTGCTGGGCCAATATAGTTTATTTGCACCGGAGTCTATTTTCGGGTTTGAATGGATTCCAAATACGAAAAAGTATGCGTTTGTAAAAAACTATCGCGAACTGTGGTTGTCTGAATTAAAAGGCGAAGCAAGAAAAGTCATAAGTGTTGATCAAATTAATGAAACTATTGGGTCTGAATTGAGATTGTTGACAGCTATCACCTGGAAAGATGAAAATACTTTTTATGCTTCGTTTCAAAATGAATTCATTGTTTATCATTTAAATGAAAAAGATGGTGCCTCCCTTTCATTACCAACTAATGCTGAAAATATGACGTTGCACCCTGAAAGTGGTCGGGTAGCCTATACAGTTCAGAATGATATTTTTTACAAGAAATTTTCTTCAGACCCTGTGCGCGTAACGAATAACGACGATCCCAATATAGTTTCAGGGCAAGCGATTGCGCGCAGTGAGTTTGGAATTACAGGCGGACTCTTTTGGTCGAATGATGGACTCAAATTAGCATTCTATCAGAAAGATGAAAGCGCTGTTCACGATTACCCTATATTAAATATTAATGAATATCCGGGGGAATTGAAATCGGTAAAGTATCCAATGGCTGGACAACCTAGTGAACACGCTAAAATTGGAATTTATGACCTGGAAGATGAGTCAACGCAATTGATAGAAGCGCGCTCGGGAAAGGAAAGTTATCTCACTAATTTAACCTGGACTCCAAACGATGAACACCTTTTGTTTGCCGAGGTCAATCGAGGACAAGATCACTTGTGGCTTCAGGTTTACAACGATGATGGACAGTTTATCAAAACAGTTTTTGAGGAAAAGAGTGATACTTGGGTTGAACCTGAACGTCCTCCTTATTTCTACACTGGATCTAGTGATGTATTTGCCTGGGTTAGCGAGCGAGACGGTTTCGATAACCTGTACTTGTATTCGATAGAGAATGGGTTGGAAGAGCAACTCACTGATAACGCTTTCGTAATTAAGGATGTTTTAAAATCAACGGAAGATGGTTCCTTGTTTTATACGGCTACAGGTTCGAATCCCCTTGATACGAAGATATATAAACTCTCGAAAAATGGAAAGCAACATTTACTGACCCCGGAAGCGGGTACACATAGCGCAAAAGTCCACTGCAATGGAAAGTATATTTTTGATCAATTTTCAGCGCATAATATACCGAATAAATCAAGGATACTTAAGGGTGATAAAGTGATTAAGGAGCTGATCGATGCTGATAACCCTCTGGCTGAATATTCGGTATCTCCTGCTGAAATATCAACTATTTCTGCGATTGACAGCACTGAGTTATATACCCGTATGATCAAACCGTATGATTTTGACAGCACAAAACAATACCCGGTTTTAGTTTACGTCTATGGCGGTCCTCACGCTCAAATGATTACAAATAATTGGTTAGATGGAGCTAGCTTGTGGATGCACTGGATGGCTAACCAAGGGTATATTGTTTTTACGGTGGACAATCGCGGTTCTGCTCATCGTGGAGTGGAGTTCGAACACTGCATTCACCGAAATCTTGGCAAGTATGAGTTGGAAGATCAAATTGCAGGAGCAAAATACCTGAAGCGCTTGCCTTTTGTCGATAATAACCGAATAGCTGTTCATGGCTGGAGTTTTGGAGGGTTTATGACGACTACCATGTTGCTCAAAGCTGGAGAGCACTTTAATGCTGGTGTAGCTGGAGGCTTAGTGAGTGATTGGAAATTCTATGAAGTGATGTACGGAGAGCGCTATATGGATCGACCACAAGAAAATGAAGCGGGTTATGCTGCGGCAAGTTTATTAAATCATGCAGAAAAATTGCAAGACGATTTATTGATGATCCATGGTACAGCTGACGATGTTGTCGTGATGCAGCACAGTCTTAGTCTCGTTCAAAAAATGGTAGAGAATGGAATTCAGGTGGACTATTTTCCCTACCCCATGCACGAGCACAATGTGAGAGGAAAAGATCGCGTTCATCTCATGGAAAAGGTGTTAAACTATATTAAAGGACACAATCATTAATACAGCCTCAATAAAACACTATCTTTTTGTTAAAGAGAGGGTTTAGGCCTCTCTTTTTTTATGCACAAAGAAAAATTTTTCGTTATTTTGTAAACTTGTTTATAAACTAACACGATTCATGCTATGAAACTATTACTTACCGTTTTATTATGCTGGTTTGCATTTCAAGTCTGTGGACAATCTGCCTATTCCTATAGTTTTTCTGGAGCAATCGACTCGTCTTTTGTAGGTCAAATTGAAGCGGAAGCAATGAAATTGAAGGGTGTGGTTGCAGCAAAGGCAAAATACAAGGTTGAAAAGGGTATGGGAGAAGTGCTCATTTATACCCAAGAGGAGGACCAACAAAAAGAGCCTTATGTTTTTTCCCCTGGGGAATTAAAGGCTGTTTTTATTCGAAATAACCTGCAGCCTGGCGAATTGATTCAATTAAAAACTTCTAAATAGATCAGCTATGTGGTTAAAAGGAATAATCTTCGGGCTAACGGCTCTACTCTATACATTTTTTTGCAGGGCACAAACGGACGGTTGTTCATTTTCACCATCTGTGCCTGTAACATCTAACTGTTCAGCACCAACGATAGGATCTTCTACCGGGGCGTCACAGACGATTCCTGGATGTTCAGGAAATGCTGATGATGACGTTTGGTACGAATTTGTCGCTACCTCTAATGCTCATGAAATCACGGTAGGAGCAACGGCTAATTATGATCCCGTTTTACAGGTTTTTTCGAATACCTGTTCTTCATTGATTTCTCTTGGATGTACAGATGATTTCGGCATGGGAGGGGATGAAACATTTACTTATACTGGTTTTACACCCGGTCAAACATATAAAATGAGAGTCTACCATTGGGGAACAGGATCAGGGTCAGGTAACTTTACTATTTGTGTGACAAATCCTCCAGCTCCTCCGGTCAATGATGAATGTAACAACGCTATTGCACTCAATGTGAATTCATCTTGCAATCCGCAGTCTTATAATAATGCAGGAGCAACCAATTCATTAGCAGGATGCTCTGGAAATGCAGATGAGGATGTTTGGTTTAGTTTCGTGGCGACCAATGCCGTTCAGGATATTATTGTGGAGCCACAGGGAAATATGGACCTCGTTGTTCAGCTTTTTGACGGAACCTGTTCAGCTTTAACGAGCTCATCTTGTGTTGATAATACCTTTTCTGGAGGAACAGAGACCATTAATGCCGTTGGATTGACTCCTGGTCAAACTTATTATTTCAGAGTGTACGATTACTACACGGGAACGACAGGGGATTTTGATGTCTGTGTCGTCGGAACACCGACGCCGGCTCCCACAAATGATGAGCCCTGTAATGGGATTTTAATGCCAGATGTGACATCGGCATGTAACTATGCGACTTTTACAAATGTTGGAGCCACCGCCTCAAGTGTACCCGCGCCTTCATCTTGTGTAGGAGGTAGTGGATCAGCACAGGGTGGATATACTACTGGAACAGCTGACGTTTGGTTTAAGATTGTGGTTCCATCGACAGGAAATGTAAATATTACTGCTGAACCTAACTTGGGTGGTAGTGCCATAACGGATGGTGTAATGGCACTCTACCAGGGTACATGTTCAGCTTTAACACAGATTGCTTGTTCGGATGATCATAATTATCCAGGGTCGTCCCATGATTTGTTGCCCATGATTTCTGAAAGTGGTTTAACACCGGGTGATACACTTTATATGCGTTATTTTGGTTACGGAACCTCACAAGGTGAATTTGGGTTTTGTGTGAATACAGCGCTGAACGATGATTGCGTAAATGCGCTCTATATTTGCGATATTAATGGTTATAGCGGATCTACAAATGCTGCTTATACCGCTACACGACCTGGTAACATGCGCGGGAACGCTGAACAGAACGACCCGCCCAATTACACTTACACGCCAGGAACTAACACGGGTGGAATTTTCGGACAAGGTGGTTCTTGGGGGTCAGGGGCGCCCTATTACGATGTTTCTATTGAGAATAACTCCTGGATTTCATTTACTGCTTCAGCGGACTCTGCAGTGCTCAATGTTTCTGTTTATGATTGTTTTGTAGGTAACTATCCCAATGGAGGTATACAAATGCAGATTTTTGATGGCGATAATTGCAGTAACTTTATACCTGTTTCGAATTTCGAAGAAAATAGTTCCGGTTTTACGATTACTGCTAACAACCTTACGGTTGGAGAGGATTACTACCTTATGGTTGATGGTTATTCAGGGGATATTTGTGGTTATACGATTTCAGCCAATTTTGGAGTGCAGTTTCCCGATATCCCAGATGTACCACCTATTTGTGTAGGGGAATCTACGACGCTGACAGCTCCTGCCAATGCTACGAGTTATGAATGGAATCATAACGGTGCGACCTCACAATCTGTGACGGTTGCACCCAATGTAACCACAACTTATACATGTGAAGTGACAGGGTTGTGCGACTATAAGCAAACGCTTGAGGTGACAGTGGAGGTAAATCCATTACCCACGATTTCATTGAGTACTGGAAATAATACTACAATTTGTGCTGGTGAGTCGGCTTCGATTACGGCGAGTGGAGCTTCATCTTACAATTGGAGCAATGGTGCAACTGGCAATACGATCAATGTGAGTCCAGGAACCACTACCAATTACACCGTAACAGGCACATTGGAAGGATGTGAATCATCAGAACAAGTCACTGTTAATGTGAATGCATTACCTGAACTCACAACGAATCCAACAGCGGTCGATGCAGATTGTGGGTTGTCGAACGGAGCGCTTACGGGAGGAAGCGTTAGTGGAAATCCAGGTTTTAGTTACGAATGGACAGATGGGAACGGGAATATTGTAGGAACTACACTTGATCTCAATAATGTTGCTGCCGGATTATATTCGTTGGAAATCACAGATGGAAATATGTGTAGTGATGATTTTGGTCCTTTCAGTATTTCCAATCCTGGAGCACCGCCAGCTCCTTCGTTGACAGTATCGAGTAATGCTGCTTGTGCTGGTGATTCGGTCACGTTTACTGCGCCGTCTTCCGATCCGAACGCCACATTGAACTGGTCAGGTCCGCATGGATTTAATTCGAATGATAACAGTTTTACTATTGCAGTGAACAGCACAACAGTTGGGAATTATTGTGTCGTAGCAGAAGTCGCAAACTGCGTAGGTCCTTCCTCTTGTGAAACCATATCAGTTAATCCGAACCCTTCCCTCAGTATAAGTTCTTCTGCGCAGGATTCGATCGTTTGTTCAATGAATGATGTTACACTTTCTGGAGGTGGAGCGTCTTCTCTGAGCTGGTCAGGTCCTAATAGTTTTTCTGCTGTAGGGCCATCAGTTTCCATCAATAATGCAACTCAGCTAAATAGCGGTTGGTATTTACTTACAGGAACTGACGCTAACGGCTGTTCTTCAACAGACTCTGTGGAAGTCATGATAGCTCCACTGCCTGATGCCAATGCCACAGCCAATGGTGACAGTAATCCCGCGTTCTGCGAAGGTACGATTGGCGAGTTGTACGGTGATGGAGGCGGAAGTTACGAATGGTCAGGGCCTAACGGCTTTTCATCCACTAATCAAATTATAGCTGTTACGGATTTTACCTCGAATAATGAAGGGTATTACTATTTAGAAGTAACGGACGAAAATGGATGTAAAGATCAAGATTCCGTCTTTGTTGAAAGTGCAAAATTTGATTCCGTAAACGTTACAGCCAACGACACCATCCTGTGTCCGGGTGAACCCCTCGTAATAAATGCTCAGGGTGCTGAATCCTATTCTTGGACAGGACCAGGCGGTTTCGAAGCGAATGGAAATACCATTGAATTTGATCCTGTTCAATTGGAAAATCAAGGTGCTTATATCGTTACGGGTACCACGGCAGAAGGTTGTTCTGGAAGTGATTCGGTGTATATCGAGGTGAGTACTTCAACAGATTGTTTATTTATTCCAGGATTTGTTTCACCAAATGGGGATCAACGCAATGATAATTGGGTGATTACTGGTATTAAAAACTTCCCTAATGCAGAAGTGTTAATTTACAATCGTTGGGGGAACCTTACCTACTATGCTTCTCCCTACCAGAATGATTGGAACGGTCAAGTGAACAGGGGCGTTAAAGTTGGAGCGAAAAATGGTAAAGTGCCGGCGGGAACATATTTCTATGTGATCAAGCTCAATGATGGCGAAACTGATCCATTTAAAGGATATTTAGAATTGCAATATTAAAATTGAACGTATGAAGTTTACATGTTGGCATTATCTGTCCGTTTTACTGTTCATTGCGTCATTCTCTCATACGCTCAGAGCACAACAAGATGAACAACTTTCACTCTATAATTATAATCCACTGTATTATAATCCTGCCTATGCTGGTAGCAAAAGTGCCTTGAGCATTGTTTCGATGGCTCGATTTCAATGGGTTGATTTTGAGGGTGCACCAAGTACACAATTTCTTTCTGTGCATACACCTGTTTTAGGACAGAATTTGGGTATGGGGATCAATTTGGTGAATGATCAAGTAGGATCAAGAAAAAGGACAGCAGCTTATTACAGCGTGAGTTCCGGTATTCGATTGAATAAGAATAATGACCGATTGGCTTTTGGTTTATCGTTTGGAATGGACGTGATGTCTTATGACTTTACTGACTTGGCTGTTCAAGATCCGTCTGACCCATTATACGGAGAACAGGTGTCCGCTACAAAAGGTAATGTGGGAGGCGGTATCTATTATTACAATGACTCCTATTATGTTGGTGTTTCCAGTCCGCGCATATTAGAGTCTGAAATAACAAGTTCGAATGACGTTGTGACCGCATTAAACCAGCGCCATTTTTTTATAACCGGTGGAAAAGTGTTTGATTTAAATAGTGTGGTGAAGTTTAAACCGACTACTTTGATCAAAATTACTCCCAATAGTCCGCTCACTTTTGATCTGAATGCGAATTTTTTGTTGTATGAACGATTTTGGGCGGGTGCTTTTTACCGTTTCCACGAGGCAGTAGGATTCAACTTTGTTTACAATTACAAAAATCGGATTCACGTCGGTTATGGATTTGAATTTCCCATCAACCAGTTATCTACTTATCAATCTGGCTCCCATGAAATTTTGTTACAAATTGATATTGCTTCAAAAAAGCACCTTTTCACTTCACCACGATATTTTTAGAGCATGAAAAAAATTATCGCAGTTATTGTTTTATTGATTCTGGGAATGCAGTTTTCTTTAGGTCAACTCAAAGCGAAATTAGCCGAAGGGCACTTTGAGAATATGGCTTATTATGATGCAGCTCCTATGTATGTTGAATTAGCTGATAAATTTATTGCTAAAAAGAAAGGTAAAAAAGAATATGTGTATCGAGCAGCTATATCACTGGGTAAAATATTTCAATTCGAAAAATCGAATGAGTACTTTGATCAACTAGTTAGTGTTGATTTTCAGTATTTAAGCGAGCACGATTACCTGATGTTTATCAATCAACTTCGTATGGTCAGGCAATACAAACAATCAAAAAATGTAGCAAATACTGCAATGAGTTTATTTCCAGATAATAGTGTTTTTCAGCGTATCGCAACGCAAGGATCTGAACTCCACAAAATACACCAGGATTCAGTCATGAATGATGTGGAATTACTACCCTTTAATTCTGATAAAGGCGATTTTGCACCGTTTATTTTTCGTGATGGTATCGTGTACACTTCTAAATCTGTAAATAAGGGCTTTCTAACGGGTCGGTATGCATGGGACCACGGCTACTTCACTAATATTTTAGAGGTGCATAAGCAAAATGATGAATGGGGAAAACCTCAACCCTTATCGGGTCCGTTTTTTTCTAGAAAGCATGATGGCCCTGTGGCATTCAACGAAGCAGAATCAAAAATGGTGATCACACACAACTACAGCAGCAAAGAGAAAAAAGAAGGCGTGCGTTATCTTGCGCTGTATTTGACAAATAAAGATGAGGAAGGGGAGTGGAAACCATTGAAAAAATTTCCGCATAACGTTATGAATGCTAATACAGGCCACGGTTGTTTTTCACCTGACGGTAAACGGTTGTATTTTGCTTCTGATCGGTCTGGAGGAGAGGGGTTGACAGATATTTATTATTCTGATTTAGCGTATGGTCAATGGCAAGAACCAGTGAATATAGCTTCCGTGAATACAGAGGGAGAAGAAATGTTTCCGTATGTGAGCAAGGATAATAAATTGTACTTCGCCTCGAGTGGTCATTTGGGGCTAGGAGGATTAGACATTTTTATGATGGATTTGAATAATCCAGCTGCTGAGCCGATCAATATGGGGGCGGGCATCAACTCTCCAGCTGATGATTTTGGTTTAGTTGCCGACTCGACTTTGGTTGCTGGATATTTTTCTTCAGATCGAGGTGATTTTGTAGATCGTATTTACAGTTGGAAAAAGGATTATCCCGTCGTCGAATTGCGAGGGAAAGTTTACGTGAATTATGATCCGAAAGAATACCTTCAGGAACAGGAAGTCTATCTCGTAAATCGAAGTAGTGGAGACTCTACGCTGATCAAAACAGATGAAGGAGGTGCGTTTTCCAGTGAGTTAAAGTTGTTTAACGAATATGCGTTGACAACCCAAAAAAGGTTTTTCGAGCTGGATGAAAAAGTGCGTTTATCCACTTTAGCTGTAGACCGTGATACGGTGATCGAAAAGGATTTAGTGCTCAATCCTACCATGATTACCATTAATTTAAGTGTGGTTAAGGCGAGTAACGGAAACCCCATACCTTCAGCCCTGGTTAGCGTCTTAAACCAAAAGAGTCAAAAAGACACCATGGTTTATGCCGACGAAAATGGACACGTATCACTGCAAGTTAAGCGACACCGCAATTATTGGGCGCGTGCATCCAAAAAGGGTTTTATTGATGGAGAAGCTGGATTTAAGACTGGAAATTACAGCGATAAATATATCGAACTCGAACTATCGCTCTCAAAGATCAAGGCAGGAAAAAAATTCGAATTAGAAAACATTTTTTATGATTTAGATGAAGCTACGCTGAGAGAAGACAGTAGACACTCCCTGGACAAATTAGCACAATTTATAACGGCGAATGATTTAAAGATAGAATTGAGTGCCCATACCGATTCGCGAGGAAGTCGAATGTATAACCAAAAATTGTCGCAGCGTCGCGCTCAGAGTTGTGTGGATTATCTGATTGAAAAGGGTGTTCCTTCATCCTCAATCAAAGCTCAAGGATATGGTGAATCCCGCCTTGTTAACCATTGTAAAGATGGAGTCGAATGTACCGAAGGAGAGCACCAGGAAAACCGAAGAACAGAGGTGGAAATACTCGAAGTCAATTAGTTTTTGGCATTAAAACCGCGCGATAAAATAATGATAGATAAATTCCACAATTTAACAACGTTGCTCTTTCAAAGAGCAGCGTTTTTTATGCGCGTTATTATCCGCTTTTATCCCCAGAAGTTCTATTTCTTAGACCTCAGAATTTCCCGCAAGAATTTAATTTCTTCTTGAAGCATTTGTATCTGACCTTCTATAGCTTTGTAAATGAGACTATTACTGTTAAATCTTTCACCTTGATGATCAATAAGTTTCATGCTCTTTTCACTTTTGAAAATATCAGACTCTGGAATGTCAAGTATTTCATCTAACTTGCTTAGGCGATGGGCTGATAACTTTGTTTGGTTATTTTCAAGTTTGCTATATACGGATTGAGATATCCCTAATAAGTCTGCAACATATTTCTGATTCAGGTCTTTGGGTTCCCTGTATCTTTTGATTTTTCGTCCGGTGATTACCGTAAGATTGAATTATTATTAAATCGAATTAATTAGTATAAAAACGAATAAGAGAATAACTCTTCCAAACTTGCATGGGCAAACTGAGTCTATTCTAACTAAATTGTGAAATATTTGAAATACAAAATGACGTCATAAAAAGTGAGCGCCATCGCTGAGGACTTTTAGTTGTACAAAGACCAACTATAAATTAACAATATTTATACAAAAAAAG
>CAJXMN010000080.1 GCA_913056215.1 uncultured Flavobacteriales bacterium
AAATTTCACTTGGACTTGATTTAAATTGTACGAAAAAACAACCGAGCTTTAGAACGGTATCATGTCCGTCTTTTTAATAGTAGTAACTAGCTTTAGGTTTACATAGCGATTACTATTGTTTTGTTGGAAAGGAGATCATTCATTTGGTCTCCTTTTTTAGGTGGATATAACGGTAAAGTGATTTTAGACAATCAATTGACAAAAGCCTTCTCAATGAAAAAAAAGGAGACTTGGTGCTTTTTCAACAATAATCTTTAAATTTGAATAGCGTGGAAAATATTAAAAATTCAAAGAAGAGCGATCCAAAGTCTTTTATGGAGATATCCAAAAAGAAACCGGCTTTTCCTATCAATCAGGGATTGCGTAAGTATTTGCGCAAATATAAACGGGAAGATTCTATCAACCTCACTTATGATGACATGAAACGATGGAATGATAGTACACCTGTTTATGATTCCAATGGTAAAAATACATTGTGGGAAAGTGTGATCTATGATCGGGCTATTCAAGATGAGATACTTCTTGGTCTGCGAGAGATTTACGCCCAATTAAAGACCGACGGTGATACGGATATCATTAGTCACTTAAAAGTGGGGCAAATTGATTACTGCCTTTTCGGGAACTCCCACCCCTTCCGCGTGAAGATTGTGAATAAGATCAACGACCACCACGATTATTTTTATATCAAAAAGGCGGATGCTTCGCGCGTTTATGGCTTAGAGTTGGAGCATATTCTCTCTCCCAACCGAATAGAATATATGGTAGATGGGAACACATTAGTTGAGGCCCATATAGCTGGTATTCCAGGGGATCAGTTCATGGAATACAATATGGAGTTCCCCAGTTTCTATCCAACAGGAATGGCTAAGGAATTTGTCAAGTTCAATGAACGCTGTTTTGTAATGCTCCTGGGCGATATGCGTTCTTACAATTATGTAGTGGATGTAACGCCCGATTTCGATAAGGAGCAATATCGGGTGAGACCCATTGATTTTGATCAAACGGCCTACGAAGGAAGAAAGAATCATTATTTGCCGCAGTATTATAAGGAGAATAATAAGATTATTGATTTTTGTATAGAATTACTAACTCCAGAAACGGTTGAACAATACCGTTATGAGGAGCGGACCTTGATGAAGCGGAGGTATAAGTTGGCAATGCCTCGGTTGAATCGTTTGCTCGATTCGATGTTATATCAGGAGATTTCTACACCAGAAAAAATTGCCTCATTGGCCGAAGATCTCAATAAATATCACGGCACGCAGCGTTTTTCTAAATACAGGCACATGGGTAGAATCCTCAAGTCGCATTTGTCCCTGATGCTCGGAAAACCGAAACCTAAAAAGTTACCAGGTAAGGTCAACTTTAAAGATAAATGATCAGTCTTCTAATGCCGATGCCAGTCTTGATTGGTTTTTGAAATCAATAATATGGTAATTGTGCGAATGAAGAGAGTCGATGGTTTTTTGATCTGTTCCGAAATCGTAGAATACGGCATCGGTATAAAACATGCCCTGAATGGGGTAGGGATAATTTAAAATAACCGTTTTTTTATTCAACGTGGGATGGCTACTGTAATCTTTTAAATCTTCAATGGCTGGAAGGGTTTGAGCAAACGAAGGCTCGAGGGGCTTGAGTCGTTCGATGGTGAATCGTAAGGGGAGTAGAAAAAGTGCGGCGATGAGGATTATCGTAAGGGAGTACTTGAACTGATCAATTTCTTTTCTCGATTTCAGTAATTCAATTAAATGAAGAAGGGCTACTCCTGTCATGATGAAAAGTGGAGGAGCACCTATGATCATGTAAGCGGGCATTTTCGTTTGCGCCAAGGTAAAAAAGATGAACGGCATAATAAACCAGGACAATAAAAAGCAATGACGCAGGGGCCATTTTTTGCGATAGGCATCATAAGCGAACCATAAGATCACGCCCCAGATTAATTCGCCATAATGCGTCGATATACGAATAAAGAAATAATACCACGGTTTTTCATGCCCTTCGAGCTGAATGAACAAATGCTTAAAATTGTAAGTTGACTCCCAATCGGCTTCAACGGGAAACCTGTTGTGAATGTAAAATTGCCAAGGTGCGAATACGATCACTGCAATCCCTAACATGAGCAACAGGCGACCAGCATTGTTTAAAAATGAGTGCTCTTTGCGATGGTGAAGAACAATAAATAGTAGTGGAAGAACCAAAAGTGCTGGTAGCCATTTTGTAAGGATGGCAAAACCTAGCGAAATACCCGCTAAAATCCAGTACATGAGTTTTTGGTCACGTATGGACTTCAACCCCAGATGGAGTGTGAGTAGAATAAAAAACAAAAAATGAATATCTATATGGTCTGTTGCTGTTCTTCCACTAGCCAATTCCAGTAAAAAACCGTTAATCGAAAGAAAGAAAGAAAGAAAGCAGCTAGCAGTGCAACTTTCCTCGAGAAAAAATGGTGGGAAATAGGGTATATTAAAAGTATGGAGAGTAAAGAAAAAATGAGGGAAGGTACACGAACGGCAATTTCATTGCTGCCAAAGCAATATAAACTCGCTGCTATTGACCAAAGGGATAAAGGTTGTTTATGCAACCAGATATGGTTACAAGTCCAGTCTGTCGGGTCAAATGGAAGAACAGGAGAAGCGTAAAGCATTGGTTTTAAAGGTGCGTCCATAAGATTTTTAGCTACCAGCGCATGAAACCGTTCATCCCAAGTATGTAAATAACCATCGCCAATCATGAATAATCGCAGGAACAGTCCACCGAGCAATATCAACGCCAACGCCAATCTATACCTGCCGCGTTGAATAGAACGCAACGAATACACCAGAGAAATCAGCGCAACAGCTAATATGATCCAATTCATGCCCAATCGTTTGAGTGTATAAATGTAGCGAAAACATTGAAATCCGTGTGGCGTCTAGTAATCAAATCAGTCGGAATTTACCATCAAAGATCAGTACGACTGTAGCCTTGTTGATTAAGTGCTTAAGCCGGTGTTAAAAGAGATGGCTGAGTTGTTGCAATAGTACAATTGAAAGCTTAACTTTACCTCCTTTCAAAAGTATAAAATGGTTCACTGGGGGCAATTATGGGATGAAATGAAGGTTGTTGCAGGAATGATTACTGTACGTAAGATCTCTATGTTTCTTCCCTTAATTGCTGTTCCACTGATTTTTGTTAACACCGCTTTCGCTCAACATGAAAAATACAGCTTAGATCATCAAATTGAAGGCAGTGCCTTCTTTTCGCGCAACCAAGAGACGGGAGAAAAGGACGGTTCATTCTATTTTGTCTCTTTTACTGAAGATTCAGTGGATGCTGACTATTATCTCAAATATAAGCTCAAAGGAAACTATCAAAACGATCTTAAATCGGGGGATTGGTCCTATAATTTTAAGCGCCTCACACCGCAAGGAGGGTTGAGCATTGAATCGCTGAGTTTTACTGAATCTGCAGGAGGAGGGCGTTTTAAAATTGAAGGAGGGTTTGATGGTGATGAACCGGAAGGGAATTGGGAAGCCATGGAGAATGCTGTTGACTTTTCTGAAATTCAGGATACCGCCTTCTATTGCACATTTAATTTTGACGAAGGACGCCTTCAACGCGACTTTTTTATATCAGCAAACAATACAACTGTGCGCGGGCGACTGGATCAATCAGGATTTTTACATGGAAAGGTAACCTTTGATATTCAAATTAACGGGAATAAAATTGTTGATAGCCGCACGTTTGATCACGGTCGACTTACTGCATCGCAGCTCAAAATTGACGGGGAAGTCATAGAACGTTCTTTTTTAGGTTTAAAAGTCCCTAGCGATACCAGTAGTCAATTTGTCGAATTAAGTTGGGGAGAGGAGTACTTAAAGGTGATGCAATTGAGTCATTTTGTATCGTCACCGTCTCTAAAAGAATTCGGTTTGGATGCTGCGGATTTCCAGCTAATAGGTGATACAGTTTTGTTGAACGCACTACAGGCATTAACTCATCACAAAGGAATAGCTGTTTGGCCGGGTCAGCCGACTTTTAGTTATCCAAAGATTAAAGTTGTTGCCCAAACGATTAGTTCCGGTAAACAAGAACGCGTAAAGCGACTTGTGCAGCATTTTGATACAATTGATAAAAGTGTACATCAAGTATTGCATGACGATCAACTGGAAATCGCAGTAAATGCAGATCGAAGAATTGCGGTTTTTCAAGCTATCTATGAATTATTTCAACGTGAAGTTATTCCAGGGTATCGTTCAGTGGTCGACTTGTTGAAGAATCCAGCGCTCCGATACCTGGATGAACAAGTGTTGCTCGATCGGTTGAAAGAACGCAAACAATTGCCCGATTCGCTCGTCGTTGAGCAGGCAGATACAGTGGTTTATTTTCCTTTCGATCAGGAGTCGATTGATGAAAAAGATGAAATCATTGCCATTGATGACCAACTGGGCAAAATCATTACTTATTTGGAAAGTTTGGGTGAGCAAATACGCCCTGTACTGAACCGCGAAAAACAGCGGTTGAGTCTGACAAGGGACGAGTCGACAATGGTTGATCTGCGCGACTCAATTCATGCCTTGTACAACCATCCTTCCAACAACACTTTCCAAAAAAGGATGTCTATCCCAGTAATTAACGTAACACAGCGCCGTTTTAAAGCTTATGCACAACTGCCGCTCAACGAGAAAATTAATCGCTTGTCGGAGATCAATGCGTGTTTTCGAAATCTCATTGATTTTTACTTTCTTCTAAAAGTATTGCCTGACCGCCGTAAAGCGATCGAAGAATTGTATACCCGAACGGTATGGAATCCTTTTACTTACACGGATATGGAAGAGACTGTCAAAGAACGATTGTACAGTGCTTATGATGAAATTCTATTTCCCTATTTACTGGATCGTATCGAAGAACAACTTAGCTGTAATAACATTGATGCAATTTTGGTGGATCTTCCAGCGCTGTTCAAAAAAATGGAAGTACTGCGCGAGCAGGATACACAAGAAAAAGAAAAAAGTCTCAGGCGCGAAGATGATCCTGAGGTTATAAAAGATATCATTGAATTAGAAGTCAATTTGTTTTGAATGTTGCCAGGATAAAATACTGCATGATTCTCTTTACGACGCTTTTTGCATCGTCCATTGTAGCTCAAGATCCTGCTGTGGAGAGTGTTTTTGAAGAACCGAGCAGCGAATTGTGGTTAGGAGGTTACGGTAATTTTCGCTTGACGGACAAATTGTTCTGGTCTGGTGAATTCCACTTGCGTTCTTCTTCCAAAGGCTCCACACCAATGGTTGGTTATTTGAGTAAAATTTATAATCGACATGGACTGAAATATGTGCATTCGAAGAAGTTTTCCGCAACACTTGGTGGTGTTTTGCGCTTAAATATCTCGAAATACGGAAGTGGAGCTCCTTACCAATTGATCGCATTAGAGCCCAGAATTTGGCACCAGTATGTTTTCGCCATGCCGTTTGAACGTTTCATGGTATATCATCGTCTCCGTATAGAACATCGATGGAGCAAGCCCAACTTAAAGGAAGCCGATTTTATTTATCGCAATCGATTTCGTTACATGATCAAAATGAAAATACCGATCAATAAGAAAAAGCTCATACCTGGAGCGTACTATTTTTCGCCTTATGTGGAGTTGATCATGCAAAGTGGTAAGACGGTGGTGGGTAACCCTATGGAAGATTTAAGAATTTATCCGCACGTCGGGTATATTTTAAATCCGCGCATTTCATTCTCGGCAGGTATACTTTATACTACTGGACAAACATCGGTCAATGGACAATATTACAGAAGAAGATGGATTCCTCGAATAAATACGTATATTTCACTGGATTTTCGAAAAGATGAATTGAAGATTCCAGAAATAAACACGAATGATTAAGCTGGAATAGGACGATAATCGAGGAAGTAATGAATAGTATCAATGATAAAAGTGTAAGAAGAACTAAGCGCTGGTTTATTGGTTATCTCCTACTTTCCATAGTCTTTTTTGCAGGGTTGTTTTATCTTGATGGCAATGAGGAGCACAAGATGAAAGAACAGTTGGAATCGGTTGAAGAGAATGTTAAACAACTGAATAAAACGATAGAAACGTATAGAGCTATCATCAGTACCACAGTACATTCCGATTTATCGCAACTCAATCAACTGAATGATGAAATTGACCAGTTACGGAATCGCCTGGAACTCGACACACTTCAAACGGAATACCTCGACAATTATGTTTGGTTCTTGCAATCTATCCGCGATTCTATTCAGGGTATTCGGCATCATGAAAACAATCGAGCTGAAAATAGAATTAACCTTCAGCAAAGAAATCAGATATTGGTGCGCAAACAGGATTCGCTAAAAAAGAATTGGCACAAGAAAAAATTGAAAATGCAAAACCGATTGAGAAACCTTCAGCATAAACTCGATCATAAAAAAGAGCAGCTGTCACAACAAGAACATATTAAAGTCATCACCTTTGAGAGTAGCAAAGGCAAAAAAGTACATTATTTAGGAGAAACTGATAACGGAAAAGCCTACGGTGGGGGCATAGGTATTTGGTCAACAGGGGGAATGTATCAAGGCGATTGGAAGAGTAACCAGCGACACGGTGAAGGTCGTTATGAATGGTCCAACAACCATATCTATGAAGGAGAATTTAAAAATGACGTCAGAGAAGGGGAAGGTATTTATTATTGGCCTAGTGGCGAGCGTTACGAAGGGGAGTGGAAGAACGATCGCAGAAACGGGAAAGGAACACTTTATGACAAGGATGGAAACATCCAATACCAAGGGCAGTGGAAAAAAGACGAAATTATGAAGTAATAGCAACCACTGCTGAGCTATAATTGATTGTCAACCTGTGGAAAAACCAGGCTGAGGCTCACGAAGTTACTTGCGGATTTTCTCTAAGTTCGTAAAAAGAGTTAAGAACAGTGATTTTTGCAAACACCTTTGTGAGCAAATACCGTGTGTCATCGGAGAGGCAGACTAAAAAAGATTTAAAAGCGATACATCAACCCAATTCCTGGCAACGGGAAGGGAATGAAACGCACATTTTCTTCTTCCCAGTCATAAGCAGCGGTTAAATCAATTTTAATGTTAAAAACCAATGATTTTCTAATGTTGAACTCATAACCAGCACCAATTCCAAATAACGTGAGGTCGAGATTTTTACCTTGGTCTTCTTGAGCAAAGTGAATGGCCCCAATACTGGCATAGGGGAAATGGTCTCTGTTTTGATCAAAGCGATACAGAAGACTGGCACCTGCAAAATATTCGATACCTTGAATAAAAATGGGAAGCGCAGAAATCTGAAGCCCAAGTTTACGCTTCGACCAATATTTATAACTCAATCCAACCCCTTGATTGGTAGAAAGGTTCAGGCCTAGTTGATGCGATGAGAGATCAACAGAGGGTTCACCCGATAGCGAATCATTTTTCGACTCTTGCGACCATACTGCAACACAAAAGACAAAATTGACCAACGCTATAACCATCCATTTTTTCATATTTCCAACATTCAAGTTAGTTTACTTGGGGGCAATTCAACGTTCCTCAGCTAAGCCTTTGAGTCACTACCACGAATGTACGTAAAAGGCTTGGGACTTCGTGATTTTATAAGCCTTATTCCTCGAGTAACTTTTTTACTTGTTTTTCGAGCAAAGGCAAATCTTTATTTATTATTCCCCAAATGATTATATTATCGACATTATCATAAGCATGTATTACCCAATTACGAAGGTTAACAATTCTTCGTGCATCAGAAATGTCAATGTTAGAATCTAATTTTAGTAGACGGTTTACCGCTTCACCAATTATCTCCAATTCTCTCTCTACAGCACGACGAAGAAGTTTATTTGATTCATAATTATTAAAATTTCGCTCTTCACCGAGATATTCATAGATCGATTCAATTGAATTCGAAATATCTGATAAATACATTTTTACATTATGCTGCATATAACAGTTGCTTCGATTTTTCTACGCTCTGTATAAAATATGGATTGGATAGGGAACGTTCTGTCACAAGATCTACCTTACGATTAAATAACTTCTCAAGTTCTTCATGTAGCTCAAAGTAGTTATCTGTGTATTTATCGAAAGGAATATCTTGAAATGATATTAGTATATCAACATCACTAGAATCCTTGAATTCATCTGACGTCACTGAACCGAACAAATACATAGTTTTAATGTCGTACTTTTCGCAAAGCCTTTTTAGTTGGTCTTTATTTTCTTCAATCAATTTTACCATCTTACTGATATTTGTTCAAATATAAGAAAAACCGTTATTTAAGTTGCTCGGTATTTACTTCGAGTAGCTTATACCTACTTGCTATAAAAGTGTAAAGTTAAGCAGATCTATTTGTATCTAAGTATGAAACGTTTTATTTTTCGATGATCGCTGAAAAAGCCTTGCAGGCGACTGAGGCTCTCGAAGCCACCTGCGGCTTTTATTTAAGATCCTACAAATAGGAAATACTAGTGATTTTTTCAGGAAATTGGGTTAATGTGTCCTCCCCCTATATCCCCATCCGAAGGGGGAAATGCAAACCATTAACATTTTTCCAATTGGATAGAACTATGAACTTTTCAATTCAATATTGCACGGTTCAATATTCAGCGGTTTTGGAAGCAATTTAACCTTCTTTAATTAGAAAAATCACTTTTTTGGTAAAAGGTCCTCCCCCTAGCCCCCTCCAAAGGGGGAGCCTTGATCAACTAACCTTCTACACAAAAAACCAGTCCTTTATTTCTACCCCTCCAAAGCGCCGTGTTTAGCATGTCGAGGTAGGGGGACTTGATCAACTGCCATAAAGGTAAGTATGGGCTAAACCTTAATTTACTTCAAGAGTCCTAGAAATAAAGGAAGAGGTGTAGTTCTTAGATGTCGCGCATAGGAAAACTGATTGAGTCGAAGACAACCTGACTTCTCTCCGTCGGTTGACGGATTCGAAGTGACGGTTGTCTTGGAGTGGGTGTGTCGTCGCGCGCTGCGCGACGAAGAATCAATTAAACCAACAGGTCATCTCGACGAGCGCAGCGAGGAGAGATCACGTTGGTTTAAGCATTGTAACACCCACGCCCTGCCACACTGCTCACTTTCCGATGCTCACTACTTCCAGTCCCGGTGCTCTCGATACATCCTGATGCTCCGTTTCACTTCGATCAGGACACTCGATCACCTAACGTGCTCCTCACGCTCTACCACATTGCTCACTACAACACTGCTCACTCCCCAGCAAAAACCCCCGTCAACAAGGAAATATTCAATTGCGTTGTAGCTTGATCCATATACGCTTGTATCAATCGTCGTCGCGCTTCAACAACACTCTGCTGTACCTCGCGTACCTCCAGCGGGGTAATGCTGCCTGCTTTGAGGGCATCTTTGGTGATGCTGAGGATCGATTCGGTTTGTTCGATGTTTTGCTGTTCGAAGTTGACCTTACGTTTGGCGAATTGCAGCTTGTTGTAATAGTTGCGGAGATCGACCAATCCTTGAAGTGAATCTTCTTTGTACGAAATGCTCGCCTGGTCTTCGGCGATCTTTGAGTTGCGAAGCTCGGTGACTCTTGTCAATTGATCGAGGATACTCCATTGCGCTGAGATCCCGAAACTGGGGCCGAAACTTCTTCTGGAAGCCAGGAATCCCACTTCATTGACCGAGTTTCCAAAGTTGTAGGAAGTGTATAAACTCAATTGCGGATAGAAACGACTCTTGGCTTCTTTGGTTTCGAGTTCAGCGATCGCAATGTTGCTCTTGGCTTGCATCACGGTCGTGTTTTGCTCCATGAATATTTTGCTGAGTTCTTCCCAAGGAACCAACTCTACGATCTCATCCAGCGACCCTGAAACGGTTGTCTTTTGATCTACGGGAAGTACCAACAGACCATTGAAGGTCGTGCGGACTTGCTCCAACGCTTGTGCATTGTCGATGAAGGCTGCACTGTCGGCGGTGAGGTCAAGGCGGGCTTGAATGAGTTGGATCTTATTCGCGGCGCCGGCATCGTATTGCTTTTGTAAATAGTCGACGCGCATTTGTGAAAGTTCGATGGCTTTGGTGTAGACATCTTCCATAAATTGCAGCGAAAGCAAGGTGTAGAAATTCACGCTCGTTTGGTAGACCTTCATTTCCATTTCACCGCGGAGTTTCGTTTCGCTGAGGGCTTGCAGTTCATCGAGTTTCTTGTCGGTAGCAAACATCTTGAACCCGTCAAAGATGGTCCAGTCGAGGCGAACGCCTGCATCAAAAGCGCGGTTCTGTGCGTTGTTCGCTTCGTTGACATCGCCGTTGATGAATTCCAAACGAGCACTGTTGACCGTGAAATCTTGATTCGCGGTAGCGTCAATGGTTGGAATGTATCCTGCTGCTCCAGGATTGTTGTTGTTCGCAGCGATCTCGGTATTGCTCTTAGCGATCTGGATTCCGTAATTGTTTTCCAATACGCGATTCACCGCTTGTTTAATAGTCAACGAATCTTGTGCGTGGAGCGAACCAACCGCCATGATCATTATGATGATGAGGTATCTCATTTTCTAGCTCGTTTTGAAGTGATGTAAATGTAAACCCCGGGAATGATGTACAAGGTCAGAATCAAAGAGAAAGTCAATCCTCCGATGATCGCAAGTCCCATTGGGATTCGACTGGTTGCAGCATCTCCCAGCGCTAATGCAATCGGCAGTGCACCGAGGATCGTTGCTAGAGAGGTCATTAAGATCGGACGGAAACGTTCTGACGACGCATCGATGATGGCGGACTTCACACTCATTCCTGCGTTCTTACGTTGATTGGCAAACTCTACGATGAGGATTCCGTTCTTGGTTACTAATCCAACGAGGACAATGATCCCAATCTCTGAGAAGATGTTTAAGGTCTGATCAAACAACCACAGTGTCAATAAAGCTCCAGCTAAGGCCAAAGGAACCGTGATCATAATTGTCAGTGGATCGCGGAAGCTTTCGAATTGTGCAGAGAGAACTAAGTAAACCAAGACCAAGGCCAGAATGAAAGCAAAGATCAAACTATTTCCACTTTCCGTAAACTCTTTCGACGTTCCGGCCAATGCGGTAGAGAAGGAGGGATCCAACACTTTCTCTGCGATCTTATCCATGGCGTCAATTCCGTCTCCAACGGTTTTTCCTGGAGCGGGTGATGCCGAAACGGTAGCCGATACATATCGATTGTAACGGTAAAGTTGGGGTGGACTCGATTCATCTTCTAGTGTGACCAGATTACTTAACGGAATCATTTCTCCTTGATCGTTTCTCACTTGAATCTCTTTCAGATCAGAAGGTTCGTTTCGGTAATTCTTTTTGGATTGACCAATTACTTGATACTGTTTCCCTTTCATGATGAAATAACCATAGCGCTGACCCGAGAAGTACAGTTGAAGTGTCGTAGAGATATCCGCTACGGAAACACCTACATTTTGTGCTTTCTCTCGATCAATGTTTACGCGTAACTCTGGTTTGTTGAACTTCAGATTGACGTCCACCACCTGGAAGGTAGGATTATTTCGCGCTTCTTCCATAAAGGTCGGCAAGACTTCTTCGATCTTCTCCAGCGTTGGAGCCTGCAGCACATATTGCACAGGCAATCCTCGGTTTCGACCACCTCCGATGGTTTGTTCCTGCACCACAAAAGATCGCGCAAAATTGTAATCTTTTAAGTGACGAGTAACTTCATCTGCGAGTTCGAACTGACTCTTTTCTCGTTCATCTTTTGGAACCAAGGTCAATCGGACGAATCCTGAGTTGATTGAGATCGAAGAACCAAATCCTGGAGAGGTCACACTCAATACCGACTTCGTTTCGGGGAAAGTATCTACATAAGAGATCACTTTTTGCTGGAAATCATCCATACGTTCAAATGAGGTTCCTTCCGGAGCGGTGCTCATGATGCGTAATCGTCCTTTGTCTTCCATAGGGGCTAATTCCGATTGCAACTGACTTCCAAAGAAGAAGATCATTCCTCCGATGATGGCCACGTAAATAAACGATTGCCAAGGTCTTTCCATGAATCGGATCAAGGTGCGTTTATAGCCCGAGGTCATTCCTTTAAAGAAGCGTTCGGAGCGCTTAAACCATGCTGATTCACTTTTCTTCTTTTTCAACAAGCGTGAACTCATCATTGGGGTCAATGTCAGCGAAACGAAAGAGGAGATGATGACTGATCCTGCGACGACGACTCCAAATTCCCGAAACAATCTTCCCGTTAATCCTTCTAAGAAAATGACGGGCATAAATACTGCTGTCAATGTGATGGTCGTAGCGATAATAGCAAACACAATCTCTTTTGCTCCCTCATGTGCCGCTTTCTTCGGCTTCATGCCTTTCTCGATCTTGGAATAGATATTCTCCATGACCACGATGGCATCATCCACCACTAATCCTGTCGTCAATACGATCGCTAACAAGGTCAGGATGTTGATGGAGAAATCCATGATGTACATTACAAAGAAGGTTCCGATCAAGGAAATAGGAATAGCAATGACCGGCACTAAGGTCGTTCTCCAGTTACGCAAGAACAAAAAGATCACCAGGAGTACAAGTATAAACGCGATCACAACCGTTTCTTGCACTTCCGAAATGGATTTACGGATGTTTTTCGTACTGTCCAGAGCCACACCGAGTACAATATCGTCCGAGAGGTCGGGTTTGATCTTTTCAATGCGCTCGTAGATCTTATCCACGATCTCAATGTAGTTCGCTCCAGGTTGCGGCTGAATGGCAATTCCGATCATGGGTATACCAGCATTTCCGCGCAATAATGTTCTTTCGTTTTCGGGTCGCAATTCTGCAGAACCGATATCGTTCAAGTGCACCACACCATTTTCTGTACTGCGAATGATGAGGTTATTGAATTCTTCTTCCGTGGTCAATCGACCATAAGTTCTGATGGTGAGTTCGACGTCTTCTCCTTCTATTCTCCCCGAAGGCAATTCGACATTCTGAGTCAATAATGCATTGCGCACATCTACTGCAGTGACATTCTTTGCAGCCATACGGTCCGGTTCGAGCAATAACTTCATGGAGTATTTCTTCTCTCCCCACAAGTAAATTCGACTGATGCCCGAAATGGTCTGCAAGCGTTCTTTGAACGTGTTGATCCCAAGGTCGGTCAGTTCGAGTAAGTCTTTTTCATCCGATTGTACGGTGAGCGAGAAGATGGTTTCCGCATCGGCATCTGATTTCGCCGTGATCGGTGGATTGGCATCTTCCGGTAAGTTTCTGACGGCGCCTGAGACCTTGTCCCGAATATCGTTGGCGGCATTGTCCAGATCGAGTTCCAGGTCAAATTCTACAGTGATCGTACTTCGACCGTCACTACTCACGGAGGTCATGGTTCGAATTCCCTGTACCTGATTGATCGCTTCCTCAAGTGGTTCGGTGATCTGCGATTCGATGATGTCTGCATTCGCCCCCGGATAGTTGGTCGTTACCGTAATGATCGGTGGATCCACAGAGGGATATTCACGCACCCCAAGGGAATAAAATCCAATGAAACCAAAGATGACGATCACAATGGACATCACCGTGGCAAGTACCGGACGTTTTATACTGATCGATGATAGATTCATTTAACGCGCTCTTTTGGTTGTACGTTCTTACCTGGTTTCATACCCAACAATCCAGTGACGATGACAGTATCCTGTGCGGTGAGGTCACCAAAGACCTGAATGTATTCGCTGGATCGCGTTCCGACACTTACTTTAACCTGTTTGGCTTTTCCATTGTCGAAGGCCCAAACAATCTGACCATCCATGACTGGAACGATCGCTGCGGTAGGAACTTTGATGCTGTTCTTCGAAACGCCCATGTTGTATTTGATGTTGACAAATCCACCTGGTACGAGTCCTTTTTGTTCTTTGACAATTCCGCGTACGGTCAACATTTTCGTATCGGGGTCGATCATTGGTTCTTTCGCATAGACTTCCCCCGAGATCTCCGGAGCGTTCAATGAATCCGTTGCTGGAATAATGGTAAAGGTTTGTCCCTTTTGCACCTTGTGAGCATAGTTTTGATCCAAGGCGAATTCCACTTTTAACGGATCGACCTGTGCCAATGTTGTGATCTGATCTGCGGTTGTAACGTAAGCTCCCTGACTAATATAACGCAATCCCGTCACGCCCGAAAACGGTGCTTTGATACTTCCTTTGGCGATCTGTACGTTCATGGACTGAATCTGTGCTTCGAGTTTCTCCACTTGATTCACGGCTTGTTCATACGCTTCTTGCGTTCCCGCTTCACTCTCGAGGAGTTGTTTTTTACGGGCCTTGTTCTTTTCCGCCAGGTCGAGTTCCACCTTGAGTTGTTCGCGTTCCGCTTCGAGCACATCGGTATCGATACTGATCAATGTTTCGCCACGCTTTACGGTTGCTCCTTCTTCAAAGTGAATTGCTTTCACTACACCGTTGATCTCAGGATAGACTTCGATCTTTTCAAACGGAGCCGTCTTCCCTGGTATCGTGACGATATTGGCAAGATCCTGCTGTTGACACACGTAGTAATCGACAGAGGTAAAATCGAGGTCCTCGGGGTTCTCTTTGATCCCTTTTTCTTCGCTGCAGCTAAAGAGGATTAGTCCAAGAGCTGCGATGAAGGCAATGCTATAGTTATTTCTCATTTTCGTTTTTTGTTGTCAGTAATCAGTTGGTTTTAACTAGTCACTAGTTACAACCTCCACTTATCCATCATTCTCTTGTTTAATTAAACTGTAATCTAATGCAATTCGTTCTCCTTTGATCAATGTTGAATTATTCGCAACAGAGATAAGATCGCTGACAAAGTCGTTTTGTCGTTCTTTGGGCAATGCATCGAGGAATTCAGTGTCTGTTTCTTTGATGGCTTTTTCCACGGTAGTGACATGTTTTTTTCCTGTTGTGGTGATGGCCAGCAAATGCGAGCGGCGATCTTCAGGGTTACTTTTGCGTTCGATGAATCCTTTTTCGGAGAGGTAATCGACAATGCGCACGATGATCACTTTATCGGCATTGAGTAATTCGGAAAGGTCTTTTTGTGAGATGGCGCCATCGTTTTGCGAGATGACCCAAAATGCATAATAATACCGTTCGATCGGCAGGTGGTTGAGTTTCTTCCCCAATACACTGAGGTATTGCTTGGTGATCGAACCACACAGCTTCCCGATCTGTAATAATGAGCGTTCTGAAATATCCATACCTAGTTAACAGTTTACAAAGTTAACTATTTTAACAAAGGTGGGGTGGGATTGTTTTTTTACAGCATGTTATTTTTTATGATTCGAATAATCCAGTCTTTAATCTTACTGCTTTTCTAGTCTGGGTTTACTTTCTTCTTTGGTTTTACGGATAATTGTGTCAAGTTATTTTAGCACAAGTCATTGTAAAAGGATTTTCGTATATTTAGAAAAAAGATTTTGTAATTTTGCAAAAAAACTATGACGTCTAAGAATAAAAAATCTATTGTGATTCATAACATTAAGAACAGTAGTTTTCGTCAAATTCATGTTGATGGAGCTCACGGAGGAATCACACCAACAGGGTTGATTAACATCAATTTCTACAGTCAGCGTAATGCTATTCCAAAAGGAACGGAGTTTAATT
>CAJXMN010000081.1 GCA_913056215.1 uncultured Flavobacteriales bacterium
GCTTTTCAGCGTATTTCTCAACGAGGGCTTCTCTTTTGCGCTCACGCGCTTTCATTGATTCCTTTGCCATATCTTTCTACTTTTTTGTGAATGGAAAATCAAACCCATCTAACAAAGCTTTTGCCTCTTCATCGTTCGGCGCGCTTGTTACAATAGTGATATCCATCCCTAGAATTTTATTTACTTTATCGATGTCGATTTCAGGAAATATGATGTGTTCTTTCACACCCATATTGAAGTTTCCACGACCATCAAAGCCTCTAGCCGGAACACCTTTAAAATCGCGTGTACGAGGTAGTGCCACTGAGATCAAACGATCTAGAAACTCATACATGCGCTCTCCGCGCAACGTAACTTTTGTTCCAATGGGCATACCTTTACGCAATTTAAAGTTGGAGACGTCCTTTTTAGAGACAGTCGCAACGGGCTTTTGACCCGCGATAGCCGTTAAATCTTCAATAGCGTTATCAATAATTTTCTTATCCGCTACGGCCTCACCGAGCCCTTGAGAGATAATAATCTTCTCAATTCGCGGAACACGCATAGTAGATTTGAAACCGAACTTTTTCGTCAAAGCAGGAATGACATCCGCTTTATATTTTTCTCTAAGTCTTGGTGTATAACTCATCACTTAATATCTTCTCCTGTTTTCTTAGCGTAACGAATTAGCTTTCCATCCTTGTCGCGGCGTCTTCCAACTCGGGTTGGTTCACCATTTACTACAAGCATGAGGTTGGAAATGTGAAGACCCGCTTCTTTCTCCACTATACCACCTTGGGGGTTCGCAGCGTCTGGCTTTGTGTGGCGTTTTACCACATTAACACCTTCCACGGCTACGCGTTCTTTACCTTTATCGATTGAAAGTACCTTACCTTCCTGACCGCGATGTTCACCGCTCAAAACTTTTACGGTATCGCCTACTTTAATGTGTAATTTCTTTTGCATGACTTTACGATTTTAAAGTACTTCAGGAGCCAATGAAACAATCTTCATGTAATTGTTTTCGCGCAGCTCACGAGCTACTGGTCCGAAAATACGAGTTCCTCTCATTTCATCCGTTGGGTTCAATAGAACAACGGCATTATCATCAAAACGAATATAAGATCCGTCAGCTCGACGAATTTCTTTTTTCGTTCTTACTACCACAGCCTTGGCGATTTGTCCTTTCTTGACACCACCAGAGGGCATTGCGCTCTTGACAGAGACCACTATTTTGTCGCCAATAGAGGCATAACGGCGTTTTGTGCCCCCGAGTACACGGATACACGCCACTTCCTTCGCACCACTATTGTCGGCCACTGCAAGTCTTGATTCTTGTTGTATCATTTTCTAATGATTATTTAGCTCTTTCTACAATATCTACTAATCTCCAGTTCTTTGATTTGCTCAAAGGACGGCACTCACGAATTCGAACTGTATCACCTTGATTACAGTCATTTTTCTCATCGTGGGCGACAAATTTAGCAGTTTTTTTTATGAACTTACCATACTTTTGGTGTTTTACTTTACGCTCTACAGCAATAACTATGGATTTATCCATTTTATCACTCGTAACTACACCAGTTCGCTCTTTTCTTAATTGTTGCTTTTCCATTTCAAGCCAATTTCTAAGTTAGCAGTTAAGACTGCTTGTTTCTTTTAGTCAATTCCGTATTCAATCTAGCAATTGTCTTTCGTAATGATCGAATTTGTAGTGGATTCTCCAACGGAGAAACTTTGTGCGTAAGCACCATTTGATCCATTTTTTCTTTCGACTCATCCAGACGATCTTTTAAATCTTCTAACGATAATTGAACGATTTCTTCTTGTTTCATTTCCTTACTTATTTACCGGGGATCACATAATCGTTTCGCACGACGAATTTACATTTAACGGGTAGTTTTTGAGCAGCTAAACGCATTGCTTCTTTAGCAGTTTCATACGCTACTCCATCCGCTTCAAATAAAACACGCCCTGGCTTAACAACAGCAACCCAATGACTTGGAGCACCTTTACCTTTACCCATACGCACCTCTGCAGGTTTGGAGGTAACTGGCTTATCCGGAAATATACGAATCCAAACTTTACCTTCACGCTTCATATATCGCGTCACTGCAATACGAGAAGCTTCGATTTGTCTGGCCGTAATCCAACCGGGCTCCAATGTTTTGAGACCGAAAGATCCAAAAGAGATTTTGCTACCTCTGTGAGCTATACCTCTATTTCGGCCTTTCTGCGCCTTTCTAAACTTTGTTTTCTTTGGTGATAACATCTTCAGTACTTTTTAAGTGTTCTACTTATTTTCTCTTTCTTCTAGCACCACCACGACGACCACCGCGTTTTTGAGATTCCAACTCAATGTTTGGAGATAGGTCGCGCTTTCCAAAGACTTCACCTTTACAGATCCAGACCTTTATGCCTATACGCCCATAAGTTGTGTGTGCCTCTGATAATGCATAATCAATATCTGCACGGAATGTATGGAGAGGGGTTCTTCCGTCCTTGTACATTTCGGAACGCGCCATTTCGGCACCATTCAACCGTCCTGATATTTTAATTTTAATTCCTTCAGCACCCATGCGCATCGTAGAGGCCACAGCCATCTTAATAGCTCTACGAAACGAAATACGTGCTTCAAGCTGACGAGCAATACTGTCCGCAACAAGATGAGCATCCAATTCAGGACGTTTAATCTCAAAAATGTTAATTTGGATTTCTTTATTCGTCAGTTTCTTAAGCTCTTCCTTGAGCTTATCAACTTCTTGGCCACCTTTACCAATAATCACTCCTGGTCGCGATGTATTGATGGTCACAGTAACCAATTTTAACGTTCTTTCGATGATGATTTTTGAGATACTTGCTCGCGACAAACGTGCATTCAAGTATCGTCTAATCTTATCATCCTCTACAATTTTATCCGTATAATCGGAACCACCATACCAGTTAGAGTCCCAACCATGGATAAAACCGAGTCTATTTCCTATTGGATTTGTTTTTTGTCCCATTCTTTAGTTTTTTACTCCGTCCACGACAATACGTACGTGGTTGGATCGTTTTCTGATTCTATGCGCCCGCCCTTGCGGTGCAGGCTGAATACGCTTCAACATACCAGCTGGAGAAACCTCAATCGTTTTCACAATAAGCGTTTCTTCTTCCAAATCTTTATCCTCATTTTTAATCTCCCAGTTTGCAATAGCAGAACGCAATAACGTCCCTAAGCTTTTAGAAGCATCTTTCGGATTATGTTGTAATATATTTAGCGCCTTATTCACCTCTACTCCGCGAATCAGATCAGCTACTAACCTCATTTTTCGTGGAGCGATAGGAGAATCTTTCAACGTTGCAAAAGCAATCTTTTTATTCTCCTCTTTTCTTTGTTCGGCTCTTAATCTTTTTCTAGCACCCATGACACTGAAGTTTTAATTATCTTCTTTTATCTTTTCTATTACCAGCATGTCCACGGAAGTTACGCGTTGGTGCGAATTCTCCCAATTTGTGCCCTACCATATTTTCCGTTACATAAACAGGAATAAATTTGTTCCCATTGTGGACGGCGATAGTAAATCCTACAAAGTCTGGTGTAATTGTCGAGGCACGTGACCACGTCTTAATTACACTTTTAGAGCCCGAGGACTGTGCTGTTTCTACTTTGTGCGACAGTTTGTAATGTACAAACGGTGGCTTTTTTAACGAACGACTCATATCCTATTTCTTTCTTTTCTCAATGATAAACTTATTCGAATATTTCTTCTGAGAACGCGTTTTGTAACCTTTTGCAGGCAATCCTTTACGCGAACGCGGGTGACCACCAGAAGCGCGACCTTCACCACCACCCATTGGGTGATCGATCGGATTCATCACAACTCCTCGTACACGTGGTCGTCTTCCGAGCCATCTCGTTCTACCCGCTTTACCAGATATTACAAGACTGTGTTCTCCATTCGAAACTGCACCTATTGTCGCTAAACAGTTTGTTAGAATCATGCGTGTTTCTCCAGACGGCATTTTCACAATAGCATATTTACCATCCCTAGCATTCAATTGTGCATAGGTTCCAGCACCTCTTGCAATAACTCCACCTTTACCTGGAGTCATTTCAATGTTGTGGATTACTGTACCCAAAGGAATATCCGAAAGGAACATTGCATTTCCAACGCTTGGCGTTGCTTTTTTACCAGATACAATCGTATCTCCTACTTTTAATCCCTCCGGAGCAATAATGTAACGCTTTTCACCGTCTTTGTAAAACAGCAAAGCAATGCGAGCAGTACGATTCGGATCGTACTCAATTGCTTTTACTGTAGCAGGCACATCGTGTTTTTCGCGCTTAAAGTCGATAACTCGATATTTCTGCTTGTGACCACCACCTAAATAACGCATTGTCATCTTACCAGAGTTGTTACGTCCACCCGACTTCTTTTTAGAAGCGAGGAGCGCCTTTTCTGGGGTCGACTTCGTTATCTCGGAATAGTCACCGATGAGTTTGTGTCTTTGCCCTGGAGTGATAGGCTTTAATTTTTTAAGACCCATTTCTTTAAATTAATTAAACATTAGTAAACAAATCAATCGTTTCTCCTTCCGCAACGGATACAACGGCTTTCTTGTAGCGCTTGTTCCGTTCCTCAACGATACCTCTATTCGTATATTTCGTAGAGGGTTTTCCACCGCCATAATTCATGGTACGTACTGAATCAACAGTTACGTTATACATGTTCTCGACGGCCTTTTTAATTTCTATCTTGTTCGCTCGACGATCAACTACAAATGTGAATCGGTTATTCTCTTCACTATCGTGCGTAGCTTTCTCTGTTATGAGCGGTTTCTTAATAATTGCCTTCATCACCAATTAGTTTAAGATCTTTTCAATTACGTCGACTGCATCTTTTGCAATCACCACTTTCTTTGCATTCAACACATCGTATGTGTTTACGAGATCTGCAGCTACAACTTTAGTGTTTTTAAGGTTGCGAGCAGATTTAAGTACATTCGGGTTTTCTTTCCCCAACACCAAAAGCGTCTTTTCATCAGTCAACTTCAAGTTGTCCATTACATCTTTAAACGCTTTCGTTTTTGGTGAATCAAAAGATAAACCATCAACGACGAGTATACTTTCTTCTTTCGCTTTTAACGATAAAGCAGAACGCCGCGCCAATCGCTTCAATTTAGTGTTTAACTTGAAACGATAGTTGCGTGGACGTGGTCCAAATATACGACCTCCACCGCGGAAGATCGGACTTTTGATTGAACCAGCTCGCGCAGTCCCTGTACCTTTCTGTTTTTTGATCTTTTTCGTACTACCTGTGATATCAGCACGCTCTTTCGATTTATGCGTACCTTGACGCTTATTGGCAAGGTGTTGTTTTACATCCAAGTAAATCGCATGATCATTCGGCTCAATTGCAAAGATTGAGTCTGAAAGAGTTACTTTGCTTGAAGTAGCTTTTCCTTTTGTATCCAATACTTTTGCTTCCATTACTTCTCAATTATTACTGTTGAACCTTTAGCTCCTGGTATAGAGCCTTTGACTACGAGGATATTTTTATCCGCCATTACCTTAAGCACTTTCAAGTTTTCAATTGTCACATTGCTATTACCCGTTTGACCGGCCATGCGCATACCTTTAAAAACTCGTGCAGGATCTGATGCTCCACCGATTGAACCAGGAGCTCTCATCCGATTGTGCTGTCCGTGAGTTGATTCACCAACTCCGCCAAATCCATGACGTTTTACAACTCCCTGAAATCCTTTCCCTTTTGACTTACCAGAGATACTCACAAGTTCACCTTCTGCGAACAAGTCAGCGCTCACCTCTGCACCAGGTTTCAGCTCATCTTCGAATCCATTGAATTCTGCTAAATCACTCTTTGGAGCAACTTTGGCTTTCTTAAAATGACCTTTGAGTGCACTTGGAGTGTTTTTTTCTTTACGATCTCCAAATCCCAATTGAACAGCTTCGTAGCCGTCCCGGTCTTCTGTTTTGACTTGTGTCACAACACAAGGACCAGCTTCTATCACTGTGCATGGTGTTGCCTTACCCTCGGCACTGTAGACGCTAGTCATTCCGACTTTTCTTCCTATTAATCCAGGCATTCTTTACTTAATTATAGATTAAACTTTAATTTCTACATCCACACCACTCGGTAACTCCAGACGCATGAGCGCATCAACTGTTTTTGAAGAGGAGCTATAAATATCAAGCAACCTCTTGTATGAACAGAGTTCGAATTGTTCACGCGCTTTCTTGTTCACGTGTGGTGATTTCAATACAGTATAAATTCTCTTGTGCGTCGGTAGTGGAATTGGTCCACTTACTACCGCACCCGTTGTTTTAACTGTTTTAACAATCTTTTCAGCAGATTTATCTACTAAATTGTGATCGTATGACTTTAATTTTATTCTAATTTTTTGACTCATCGACTTCAATATTAAGCGGAAACGTTTCCTTTTACTTTATCAATAATTTCTTCAGCGATATTCTTCGGACAAACATCATAATGAGAGAATTCCATTGTTGATGTCGCACGTCCTGAAGATATTGTTCTAAGCTTAGTTACATAACCAAACATTTCAGAAAGTGGAACTGTAGCTTTCACCACCTTTGCTCCAGAACGATCATCCATTCCTTGCATTTGTCCACGACGACGGTTCAAATCCGCGACAATATCCCCCATATTCTCCTCTGGCGTAACGACCTCCAATTTCATTACGGGCTCGAGAAGCTCAGGCTTCGTTTTTGGAATCGCATTTCGGTATGCCATTTTTGCAGCAACCTCAAATGATAGCGAATCTGAATCCACTGGGTGGAAAGAACCATCGTTTAATTCTACAATCATTGAATCCATCGGATATCCAGCAAGGACACCATTTTTCATCGCGTCTTCAAATCCTTTTTGCACAGAAGGTATGTATTCTTTTGGCACATTACCCCCTTTAATATTGTTGATAAACTCAAGACCATCTTTCTCTTCATCATCCTGTGGACGAATTTTCACAACGATATCAGCAAACTTACCACGACCTCCAGATTGCTTTTTATACGTCTCTCTGTGATCTACTTCAGCAGTAATTTGCTCCTTGTAAGAAACCTGAGGTTCACCCTCACTAACTTCCACTTTAAATTCACGCTTCAAACGATCCATCAAAACTTCAAGGTGCAACTCTCCCATTCCGGAGATTACTGTTTGACCAGAATCTTCATTGGTAGAAATCTGGAATGTTGGATCTTCCTCAGAAAGCTTATTCAAACCGACAGATAGCTTGTCCATATCCGCCTTCGTTTTTGGTTCAATAGCGATACCAATAACGGGATCTGGAAAGTCCATCGATTCTAGTACAATGGGATTTTTTTGATCGCACAGTGTATCCCCCGTACGAATATCCTTAAATCCTACCGCTGCTCCAATATCACCACATTCGAGTACCTCAATAGCATTCTGTTTATTCGAGTGCATCTGGAACAGACGAGAAATTCTTTCTTTTTTGTTCGTTCGCGTATTAAACACGTATGAACCAGCCTCGATTTTACCAGAATAAGTACGAACGAAACAAAGACGTCCTACGAAAGGATCCGTGGCAATTTTAAAAGCAAGCGCCGACATAGGCTCATCCATAGTCGGTCTTCTTTTCTCCATTTTATTCGTCGTTGGATTCTCACCTTCAATTGCTTCAACATCAATAGGAGCAGGCAAGAAAGCCATAACAGCATCCAACAACGTCTGAACACCTTTATTTTTAAAGGCAGATCCACACATCATTGGTGTGATTGTCATATCAATCGTCGCTTTGCGAATCGCTTCTATCATCTCTTCCTCTGTAATAGAGTCCGCATCTTCGAAGAATTTCTCCATCAATGCCTCATCCGATTCAGCCACAGCTTCGATCAATTCATTTCTCCATTCTGCCACTTCCGCTCCCATCTCCTCAGGAGTATCAACTTCTTCCCAAGTCATCCCCATGTCAGCCTCGTTCCAAACGAATGCTTTGTTCGCGATCAAGTCCACAACTCCTTTAAAGTCATCCTCGGTACCGATAGGCAATTGAATTGGTACAGGCTTACCTCCCAATCGATCCTTAATTTGCTCAACTGTCCCAAGGAAATTAGCTCCAGCACGATCCATTTTGTTCACAAAACCAATGCGCGGAACACCATACTTATCCGCTTGTCGCCATACCGTTTCCGATTGTGGTTCAACACCAGAAGATGCACAGAACAACGCAACAGCACCATCAAGTACACGCAACGAACGCTCTACCTCCACCGTAAAGTCAACGTGACCCGGCGTATCAATAATGTTAATTTTATATTCTGTATCCTGATAATTCCAAAAACAAGTCGTAGCAGCAGAAGTAATTGTAATACCTCTCTCCTGCTCTTGCTCCATCCAGTCCATTGTCGCAGCACCATCGTGTACTTCTCCAATTTTGTGGCTAATACCAGTATAATAAAGGATACGCTCCGTAGTTGTCGTCTTACCGGCATCTACGTGCGCCATAATGCCTATGTTTCTCGTGAATTTTAAATTTCTTTTCGCCATCTCTTAACTCAATTTAGAATCTGAAGTGTGAAAAGGCCTTGTTAGCCTCTGCCATTCTTAATGTATCTTCTTTCTTTTTGAAGGCTGCGCCCTCCTCTTTCGAGGCTGCAATAATCTCATTGGCCAAACGCTGAGCCATCGTTTTTTCGTTTCGCTTACGCGAGAAAGTAATCATCCACTTCATTGCTAACGATTGTTTACGACCTTCTCGCACTGGAGTAGGTATCTGAAATGTTGCCCCACCGACACGACGGCTACGTACTTCGACGCTAGGCGTAACATTATCAACCGCTTTTTTAAACACCTCCAAACTCTCCTGATCTTCCACCTTATCTTTTATGATATCCATAGCATCATAAAAAATGCGGAATGATGTATTCTTTTTTCCATCCAACATCAAGTTATTCACAAACTTCGTCACTTGTACTTCACCAAACTTTGGATCTGGAAGGATTTCAATTTTTTTCGCCTTTCTTCTTCTCATGACTTCAAATTATTTTTTTGGACGTTTTGCACCATATTTCGAACGGCGTTGAAGTCTTCCTTCAACCCCAGCTGTATCCTCTGCACCACGAACAATGTGATAACGGACACCTGGCAGATCTTTCACACGACCCCCACGAACAAGCACCATCGAGTGCTCTTGAAGATTGTGCCCTTCCCCACCAATGTAGGCATTGACTTCCTTTCCATTTGTTAAACGTACTCTGGCTACTTTACGCATCGCCGAGTTTGGTTTCTTAGGTGTAGTGGTGTACACACGCACACATACTCCTTTACGCTGCGGACAAGAATCAAGTGCTGCAGACTTGCTCTTCTTCACCGGCGCTGTTCTACCCTTGCGAACTAACTGTTGAATAGTTGGCATATTTTTTCTTTAAATTATTACAATAAACAATAACCCCAAAAACACTTTGAGGGGTGCAAAAATAGGTAATTAATTTTATAATGCAACTATTTAAGGATAAAAGTTCCTGATTTTTAACATATAGATGTTCATTATCTTCGAATAATACGTTCGATCGTCGGCTGACAAGAGTTTCGCTGTATCTGAGCGCAAAATCGTGCGAAAGTAAGATCGATCAATGTAGAGCGTAAAAAAATATGGTCAACTCATCGCCTCGCAATGGGAAATATATCAGACCTGCTGGTTTTTTTAGACATAATTAATCAGTCGTCTTGAATCCGAAGACACACACATCGTCGATCTGCTCAAGAGCACCTTTCCAATCAACAAACGCTGTATCCAAATACCCTGCCTGCTTGTCAAAGTTTAAACTTTGAGCATCAAGCAACAATTTTTTGAAGTTGCCTGTTTTTAGTTTTTTACCATGGGGATTCTTTAATTCACCGAAAGAACCGAATTGATCGTGGAAACCATCAGAAAAGAGATAAACGACGTCTCCCTGCTCCAGTTGAACTCGATGGTTTGTAAATAGTTGGCTATCGAAATGACTACCAATTGGCTGTTTATCTCCTTTGATTTCAAAAAGCACATGACTTTCAGTAGCCTTATTCGCTTCTATTTTTCGTTCGCCTCCGCGATCATCCTCGGTAATCAACGTTTCTGAGCCTGGCGATCTTTCCCTAATTACGATCAAAGGATTATTGGCGCCTGCAAACTCGAGATCATATTGATTCGGTGCATGTTTGATCAATTTGCATAATGCGATATCCATACCATCTTTTACGCCTTCAGCACTCTTTTCAAATTCCGAAACGACTAAATCCCTGGTTGTATTTAATAATTGGCTGGGTGAATGACATTGGAACTCTCGCAAGGAGCGCTGTAGCGCATTGTTACAAATCACACTAACAATTGCACCTGGAACTCCGTGTCCCGTGCAATCAGCAACAGCAAAAAAGACCGTCTGACCATCTTCATCCCCTTGTTGAACCCAATAAAAATCACCTGCCACAATTTCTTTTGGACGATAATAGACAAATGCTTCGTTCAACAGGTGATTCATTTTAGCCATAGAAGGAAGTATCGCGTCCTGAATACGCTTTGCATAGGTAATTGAATCGGTTAATTCGCGATTTTTTAATTCAATCACCTCTTTTTGATTTTTTATTTCATCGGCTTTTTGCACGACTTCGTGCGTGCGGCGAGAAACTGTTTGTTCCAGTTTATGTTGTCGCTCGTGCAGATTCTTTTCGCGCACCTTGATAATTATAAAAGCACTTGAACCCACCAAAGCCAGTAGAACAACAAAAAACCAACTAGTTTCCCAAAAAGGAGGATGAATCTCAAAACGCAGGTGCACTGTTTCCGTTTCCTGATTATAGCTATCAATTGCTTTAACCTCCACATGATATTTTCCATAGTTGAGTCCTGCAAAACGAACCTCGTTGGAGTTTCCATTTTCAATCCATTCATTCTGACCTCCTGAAAATCGATAGTAAAACTTCAAGTCTGTTGGTGCGTAAAATTGATTATGCGCAAAGCTGAAAGCCAATTCATCCTGTGTCCAATCGAGCTGGATGTAATCATTTCTTTTATTCATACCTTCCATTGATTCGCCTTGAAAAGCTGTATCCCTCAAGGTTATCTCATCAAGTGCAATAACGAATTCGTTATCGGAGAACTCCAGTGATTCAGGATCAAACGACAACATACCGTTACGTGCTACAAAATAAAGTCGACCACTGTCATCTTTTTGAGCGTAAGCGGGTAAAAATGACCCGGATCTAAGACCAAATTGGCGTGTGTAACTATACGCTGACTCATTTTGCTCATCCCACCTGAAAAGTTGATCACGCATCCCCAACCACAAAACACTATCATCTGCTTTTATAATAGCATTGACAATACGGTTTCCCGTTCCTATTTTGTCCCCTACAAATTGTAGTTCATTCGTTGACCAGTTGAATTGATAAATTCCAGAAGCGGCTCCTAACCACACTACACCTTTATCGGGATCAACAAAACTACAATTCAATGTTTTGTCAGGAAAAAAGTGTGATGAGTCTTTGAGGTGATACCTGACCTCACTGCTGTCACTGGGATCATAGACCATAAATCCACTCTCATGAGTATTCAATAGCCATCGACCATCGGGCAATGCATTGTTCGCACGGTATTCCAATCGTCCACCTTCTGGTAGCTCTCCGCATCGAAATACTTCATTGCTTAATGGACTGTATCCATAAAACCCACCGTTACCTCTCCATCCTTTGTAGAAATACAGTGTATCCGATACATAGTTGTGCGTGAACAATGGTCGCAAATAATGGTCACCCGAAATTTTAACATGAAACCCCGTTTTTCTCTCAATCTTATTAAAACCGTGTAGATTGGAGAAATATAGATAATGTGGAGTAACTATAAATTTTTCAACTCCATTTCTGAGAATATATTCCTTGTCACCTCCCTTGTTGATTGTGGATATGCGCTCATAGGTTTGTTCATAAGGATTATATCTCAACAGCCCTAGTCCATCAGACAAGTAAATGGTGCCATCGTCGAGAACATTCAACTGTTCTACAGGAATATTTTGCGCGGATCTATCGGAGTACTCCAAAGGTAATTCATCCCACTTATGGAGTTCAAAATTCTGTAAATAAGGGTTGTATACACTGGCATGCGTTCCGCCAGAAAGCACCCAAACATTACCCATGGGGTCATTAACAATTCTACCTGTTTGATTGGTGGCTACTGAATTGAGATTGTCAGGGTCATGTTTTAAATATTTCGCGGATTGATCACTGATGTTTACGAAGAGCACGCCGGAATTAAAAGTACTCACCCAGAGGCGATTATTTTTATCAATATTGCAAGCACGTGCATTGACAATGTTGCGATCATCGAAGGTAGAGGAATCACAAACAATCCTTGTCACCGAAGAGTCGCATTGATCTATAAAAATCAGGCTACTGTATGAACCGATCCACAAATTACCGCGATGATCTTTATGTGAAAAATTAACCACTTCCAGGTTTTTTCGGATATTGAATTTGCGTTTTTCTGAATACCCCTTCATGAAGCGTTCAATAGGATAAGAGGTGAATTCTTCTTTTACAGGGTTGTATAAAGTGGGGGTGCTTTTATATTTACGACTTTCGAAATAGGTAATCAGCCATTTCTCATCACTCAACACAGTAATATCTTTAATTCGGTTACAAAGCACATCTGTTGTATCGTTTTCATCTTTACGATTGTAATGTCTGGCACTTCTCTTTTTGTAGTCAAGAACAGAAAAACCATCGCCCCAGGAACAGATAATCACTTGATTATCTTTGAAAGGAATAATATTTGCTACTAGCGCATCAGGTATCAATGACTTATCTATGAAGTGTTCGATGCGACCAGTTTTCGTGTTCAGTTGAGAGACACCAACACTGTCGGAATAGGAAATCCAGATGAGAGGACCGTCCGATACGAGGTTCAACACATTATCACTCAACAATGAGGGGGTTGAATGCTCATCGTATAATTCAGTCGAATTTCCATTGTAACCTACCAGACCTTTTTCTGTTGCGCACCACATTTTGTCATTCTCATCCCACAAAATATTATGTACCGCATTGACTCCAAGTTGAGAGAGGTCTTGTTGATCAAACATGGGAGTACTCAATTTCTGAGCATGGGCAACCAGAGTGACTAAAATCGTCGCAACAAACAACAAAAACGCTCTAAAAGAAAGCATAAAATTCAATTGACTCGTAAATATAATTAAGTTACTCAAAGATAGCTGATTATTTATCTTTAAATATTTACAACAACCCTCAGCTAAACCTAAAACTATTATTTTCGGGACAACTCAAAAAAGAAAATTGATATAGCTCCTTACCTTTTTGATTCTTCATATCTTTGTCTTTATGAATTACCTTGACGAACTCAACGATAGTCAGCGCATAGCTGCAGAACACATCAATGGACCGATGATGGTGATTGCTGGAGCAGGCTCCGGAAAAACGAGAGTACTCACTTATCGCATCGCTCATTTGATGTACAATGGAGTTGATCCTTTCAATATTTTAGCGCTTACATTTACGAATAAAGCGGCTCGTGAGATGACTGAACGTATAGGTCAGATTGTAGGTGCGAGTGAAGCTCGAAATATCGCGATGGGTACTTTTCACTCTGTTTTCTCGCGCATTTTGAGATACAACTCAGATAAGCTGGGATACCCTTCCAATTTCACTATTTATGATACTCAGGATACTAAAAACTTACTCAAAACGATCATCAAGGAATTTGGTTTAGATGATAAGGTATACAAACCCAACGCGGTTTACGGTCGTATCTCATCGGCCAAGAACAATCTCATATCTCCCGCTGCTTACGAAGCGAATGCAGAAATTGTAGGTGAGGATCGCATGTCTCGCAAACCTGAAATATTTCGCATCTACAAGGAATACGCAAAACGATGCTTCAAAGCGGGAGCCATGGATTTTGATGATTTGCTCTATCAAACAAACGTGTTATTGCGCGATTTCCCTGAAGTACTCCATTTTTACCAACAGAAGTTTAAGTATATTCTTGTCGACGAGTACCAGGATACGAACTACTCGCAGTACTTGATCGTTAAAAAGCTGGCAGCGGTAAACGAAAACATATGTGTTGTTGGCGATGATGCCCAAAGTATTTATTCCTTTAGAGGTGCAAACATCGAAAATATTCTGAATTTCAAAAAAGATTATCCAGATTACAAACTCTACAAACTTGAGCAAAATTATCGGTCCACGCAAAACATTGTTGAAGCGGCCAATAGCATAATTCGTAAGAATCATGATCAAATTCAAAAAGACGTTTGGACATCCAACGATCGTGGAGCAAAAATCAACGTTATTCGATGCCTGACTGACAATGAAGAAGGTCGGGTGATCGTCAATAAGATATATGACATTAAACAAAGCGGAACTACAGATTACAAAGATTTTGCTATTCTGTATAGAACAAATGCTCAGTCGCGTTCATTTGAGGAATCGCTCCGTAAACTGAATCTTCCCTACAAAATCTATGGTGGGCTTTCTTTTTATCAGCGTAAAGAGATCAAAGACCTCATCGCTTATTTTAGATTAGCAGCTAACCCCAAAGATGAAGAGGCACTGAAACGGGTTATCAATTACCCCAAAAGAGGGATTGGAAAAACAACCATGGAATCGGTGATGATTGCCGCTAGTCAGTATGATGTATCGCTGTGGGATATCGTTTCGGATTTCGAACGTTATCCCGTTTCCATTTCGAGCGGAGCAAAAAACAAAATCAATCAGTTTGTCACGAAGATCAAAAGCTATTCTATGCGTATGGACAATACGCCTGCATATGATCTAGCTGAAGAGATCGCGAAATCTTCTGGAATTTTAAAGACGCTATATGACGACAAATCACCAGAGGGTGTTACGCGCTACGAAAATATTCAGGAATTACTAGCAGGTATTAAAGAATTCTCCGTGACGAAAGAAGAAAGTGATGAGATCGGAACGCTCAGTGATTTCTTAATCGATGTTGCTCTGCTCACTGATGCAGATCAAGAAACCGAGGAGGACAAAAATAAAATCACATTGATGACAATTCATGCCTCAAAAGGGTTAGAGGCACATTCGGTCATCATATTCGGGGACACGACCAATACACGGTACAAGAAGCTGATGAGGGATGGGGAGGAGTTCCGGGAGGAAAAACGGCTCTACCACGTGGGTGTAACGAGGGCGCAAGACAGCGTGGTCATCGTATCGGGCGTGTTCGGCTCGAAGCGGTCACCCGTGCTCCCATAAAGTGGTTATTCGCTGTCAAAAGGGCCTAATCAAATACCCCTCGTTTGGAATGAGTTAAATCCCACGGGGAAAGCGCGACCCCACGTTTCCGCTGTAAATAGAACAGCGTGCCTC
>CAJXMN010000082.1 GCA_913056215.1 uncultured Flavobacteriales bacterium
AAAACGAAATGTTTTCTACTCGGGAGATGCAGAGGGGTATTTCTGTGTCTGGGATGGCGATAATTTTGATCTGTTGCTAACATATCCTTTCGAATGTGGGAAAATTCGCCAAGTGACGATAAGCGAAAATGGGAGCCATATTGCCGTTTGTGGGCAGGATGGTATTATCCGTATTCTGGAGACTGAATTTTTCAATGAAATACAAACCTTTAAAGCCCATAAATTGGGCGCGAACTGCGCAGTATTTTACGGTGATTTGCTCTACACTGGTGGTAAGGATGCTCATATTAAGCTTTGGGACTGGAAAAGTGCACAAGTAATCGCAGCTATTCCAGCACACAACTACGCAGTTTATGACTTGATTCTACTCCATGAGAATTCACTCTTGGTTTCTGCCAGTTTTGATAAAACCATTAAGGTATTTGATGCCGAAGATTTATCGATTCAGCAGCGTGTTGAATTTAAAGGCGGCGGACACCGACACGTAGTGAATAGACTTGCTAAGCAAAATGACCACGCATTTCTATCCGTGAGCGATGATAAAAAAATTAAATCCTGGGAATTGGCAATGTAGTCTATATCTCCCTAAAGTAACTACTAAATTTCACCTTGGCTTATGTTAGCAATTATGCTACTTTTCGCTTGAGGTAGGTCTTCACTTGAGACTCGATATACTCACTCGGAATTGATTCGCGCAAATTATAATTGAGTCGCATGCTCGAACCATAAGCTCCAGCACTATGAATGGTTATTAAATCACCCCGTTCTAATTCCGGAAGAGAATGACCAGCGCCAAAGGTGTCCGAACTTTCGCATGTTGGACCGCTAATAGTATAACGCTGTTCGATCAATTCGTCTTTATTTGCCGTGACCTTATGCCGTGCTTCGTATAGCGCTGGTCGCATGAGTTCGGTCATACCCACGTCTAAAATAGCTGTTGGATTGGTTTTACGATGTTTGATGTATTGTACTTCCCCCACGAGTTGACCGCACTGCGCTACAATACTTCTCCCAGGTTCAAGAAAGATGGTGTCAATGACGGATTCGGGTAAATATGTGCGCAAAGCCCTCATCCATCCTTCGAAATCTGCAATAGAGTTGCGAAGTGGGTTAGTGTAGTCAATTCCTAAGCCGCCACCCAGGTTTAAATAGCTGAGTTCATAACCCGTAGGTAGCTTTTCAATGATACCGCGAACGGTTAACGATAAATCTTCAAAGTAGGATAAATCAGTAATTTGCGAACCGACGTGAAAATGCAAACCAACGATCTCAGTAGGAAAATTAGTTATGAGCGCTTTTGCCTCATTAACAGACATTCCGAATTTATGATGTTTTTCACCGGTACTAATTTTTTCGTGTGTATCTACTTTCACGTCCGGATTAATACGCAGTGCAATTGATGTATCACTTTCTAACGAAGTTTTAAGGGATTGAATAATTTCAAATTCTTCAGGACATTCGCAATGAATGACACCAATATTGTTCCTAAGGGCATAATCTATTTCGCGAATGGTCTTGCCTGATCCGGCAAAAACAATTTCTGAAGTGTTCCATCCTTGCCGTAACGCATAGTTAATTTCACCGTGAGTTACGCAATCAACTCCAATGCCCTGTTTGCGAATACGTGTAGTAATAGGACTTTCATTGTTGGCCTTTATGGCATAGAACAATCTGCAGTTGTGCTTTTGGGCTGCTGATGTACAAGTTTCAATCGTGCGATCTAAAAGGTTCATGTCGTAGCGGTAATAAGGACCGTTGTAAATTGTTCTCGATTCCATAACTCTATCTATTTTTCTGCAAATATAACCATAAAACACTATAAATAACATAAAGTTAAATATATAACAATAAAAGTAAAATAATAACTTCATTGCAACAACTTTTAAGTAAAGGGATTGTTTTAAAGGCATGAAAACTGTGGACAAGTTTAATTTAAGCGAACGCGATATTGATCGCATTATTGAGATGGCCTGGGAAGACCGTACACCATTTGGAGCGATCACTTTTCAGTTTCAATTAAGTGAAAAGGAAGTCATCGCATTAATGCGTGAACAATTAAAACCTTCGAGCTGGAGACGATGGAGAAAGCGTGTTCAAGGAAGGACAACGAAACACATGGCTAAACGAAAATTTACAGCTGGAAGACACAAATCATCAAGACAGCGGGCTATTTCGGGTAATAAAATTTCTAAAGGCTAGTATACACCTTCTAAAATTTGTTGTAGCGCATTGAATAGCAATGGCTTTACTTGATAACAGTAGCGTAGGGGAGTATAATGGGTTGTTCGCCATTGCTTTGAACAAATGAGTTGATTTCACTTCCTTCACCAAAGGAATATAGTTCCCAGGGAATCTCGAACTGGATTCCTTGCGGTTTGAATTCTACAAGGTATTTAGGAGATTGTTGGGATTCTTGTAACCGTTTAACCTCCTTTTCACTGATGTTGAAAAAATGTTGCCAATCAAACGTCAAACGCTGACCAAATTCCCATTCTTCGTTCTTTTTTTGATAGAGTTGTAAAGCCCCATAATCCTCTCTTAATTCGGCAAACTTGCGATAAACAAAAAAGTACTCACCGGCTAATGCGTTGTAATAATGAATTGAAATGGTATTATACGCGGTACAAAATTCAGAGACATTGATTTTTACCGTGTTTTCCGATATTTCACTAATTGAAACCGTATGGTTTTCAACGTATATTTTCTTTGCACCGAAAAGGTCATTGATTTGAATACTATCGAGTCGCTCCAAACATTCAGCTGTAGATAGGTTAGATAAAAAATCTTTAAAAATGCTGTCCTTTTGCGTTTGAGCTTGTCCTGAAATTAATACGCCAGCAAATAGGATTGATAAAAAAACACGCGTCATAAAACTATAATTTGATAGTAAATAATATCTTGAGATATCTCTTGAAAAGTTATAACAATAAATATACCGTTTTTGTGTTACGCTCCTACCGATTCTTGTTAAAATATAATCATGAAACGTCTCGACGTTAAAAGTGTGTAAAGGAATTAAAAGTGAAATGCTTACTCATGCTATTTGAGAATGATCGATTGCTTGCAAGAGGCTTTTAATTATTGAACTTGTGATGTGAGAAGATCAGCTCAACACAAGCTAAAGAGCAATATCCCATTATTAGTTTATATCCGTTTGAAACAAAAAAGCGCGCCTGCCGGGTAAATATTTACTCAATAGGCGCGCATCGTATTTATAGTTTCTATGTTCTGAAGAATATTAAATGTCTTTGTTAAATTTTGATTCGAATCACTTTTGTTCTTTTCTTGCGAAATATTTTGGTGATAGGAGAAACAATAATGAATTGATGATTTTTCTTGTCAGTGGCTACATTATTGGGGTCTGTAGAGATTGATTCTTCCTTTAAATCCAGTACTTTTTCAGTATCAATATCTCCTCTTTCACTGAGATGCGTTATGGATAGATATTTAATAACGCGATCTCTGAGTCGGCTCCTGCCACGCGACTTCTTACCATCTTCTATCATATCGTCTATCTCATTACTTGTACCGTGTAAGAAATAGATATCATTGTCTTTTCTCAGCGCTGAATAACCCTTTCCAGGGTCATAGTTTTGGGTGAACTGATAAAACGGGAGCAATTCTGTGTATTCAATACCACCATTTTTATTAGTCTTAACGATAATAACGTCTTTGTAATAATAATAGTATTCGGTAGTTGTAGTCATTTGTCCATTTGCTCCAGTGGTAGTGCGTGTCACTACTTGTAATTCAAAATCTTGAAATATTGAGATTAATCCTTCATCAGATGTTTCAAAGGTTTCGATCAATTTAAAGTCCGTAGAGAAATTATCATCCTCATCATCGTCTCCTTTACGTCTTTTTCTTCGGTCATTACGACGCTTTTCTTTATCTGACCAATATTTGGTTACAAATGCTTCGTCAAACTCTTCAGTTTGTATATCAGTGATATCATTTGTTCTTTTATCCATTACGGCGGTAAACAAACCAGCAAAACCTTTCTCTTTGATGATTTGACCAGATAATAAAATGCCATTCGGAACAATTTTCATTCTAAAATCGCCAATGACAAGTGGTTCGAAATTTTCTTCAAGTTCAATTTCCGTAATATCTCCGTCTTTCTTTTCAACTTTGAAGAGTCGATGAGTGGTAATATTTCGTTTAAAGATTTTACCATCTACCTTTTTACGAACTGTTGTAGAAGCTTTGAGGTAAATATGATCTTTGGTCTCGATGAAGCTCTTAATATCCGCATCGCTATAATTTAATTTAAAGGTATAAGAGTTTTCGAGATCCATATTCTGGTCAAGCTCAATGACGCGATACATTGCAATCTCGTCTTTATCACAACTTAAATCGGATATAAAAGTGACCGTCTCATCATCGTTTTTATAGAAATTAACGCCTCCTGAAGAGAATCCACTACCGCTATTAAAGAGACCAGAACAATCGGCAGCTTCGCCAATTTCAAAGCGATTACCTTGAAGTTTTCCCCTATTACTGATGTGGATTCCGTAATATTTCTTGGTTTTTGATTTACGTTCTTGACATATTATCGTAGGTTTATCATTAATTACTTGTAAAGCAACATATTCTAAACCGCGTTGTCTGAGTTCTTTTGATTTACCAATTTTCAATTCAGCGTGCATTTCTCCTGTAGATGCGTTGAAAACTTTTAAATATTTTCGCATTAGAAAACCTATTCCTATATAGATTCTTCTGTAACTCAAGGTGTAGATATACCCGTCGTTGTCAATCCCAACAAAAGAGGAACCGATTGATTTTCCCTTAGTAGATTCAAAAACATCAACATTATAGGAGGAGTTGTCGAAACCTGAAATTTGGGCAGTTGATAAGTGAACCAGGCCAATTAGAAATAAAGCAATTAAGTGTTTCATAATATGAATTTTAAAATTTGGCCTTAAAATTAGTATTATATTTGAGTTCTATACACGATTTTTTTACCCCTGATAAATGGACGAATCGCAAATGATGAAAATAGTGCTATTGTCTGATACGCATAGTGCTCTGGATGAGCGCATAACGAAATATCTTGAACAAGTAGATGAAATTTGGCACGCTGGCGATATTGGAGATATGCGGGTTGCAGAGACACTGGAACAGCATGCGCCATTAATGGCTGTATATGGGAATATTGATCACGGAACTTTAAAAAGTAAGTATCCCGAATTCTTATGGTTTGAGCGAGCCGGATGTCGGATTTTGATGACTCACATAGCTGGACGTCCAGGAAGGTATTCGAAACCTTTGCTGGAAGAATTAAAAAGGCGAGAAGCACCAGATATGATTGTCTGTGGTCATTCTCACATATTGCTGGTGAAAAAGGATCCTCGGTTTAATGCTTTATGGCTAAACCCAGGTGCTTGTGGAAATCAGGGGTTTCATCAAACAAAAACTATGCTTCGATTCGATATTGAAAACGGAATGCCCAAGAATATGGAAGTAATTGAGTGGAAGCGTTAAGGTTGTTAGCAACACATGTACGTTTGAAAATATTTGAATAATTTTACAATTTATCACACCCATAAGCGTTTTGAAAAAAACTATGAGATATACGTTATTGTTAATTTCTTTTTTGTGCACTGTTTTTGCTGTCGCTCAAACAGGTGGGCAAAACGTCTTTCCTTTTCTCGAAATGACATACAATGCCCGCTCTGCGGGGTTAGGCAGGAATTTAATTACCACCTACGATGCCGATGTGAATCAAGGAGTACAAAATCCAGCATCTTTTAATAAAGAAATGGATAATACCATTGGTTTTAATCAAGCCTTGCATGCTGGTGGGATTAATCACGGCATGGTGGTTTATGGTAAGCATTTTAAAGGTATCGGAACAGGTGCTCTTCATTTGCGGTATGTAGCGTATGGTAGAATGGACAGGATGGATGAACAGGGAGTGCAGCAAGGTACATTTTCTGCGGGAGATTTTGCACTTGGAGGAAGTTTTGCCCGCCGTCTCAATCCCCGGATTTCAGTTGGTGCGACGTTTAACATAATCTGGTCACAACTGGAATCATACAGTTCGATGGGATTAGCGCTTGATTTAGCTGGTAACTATTTGTTTGAAAATGAAAGAACACAGCTATCTGCCGTGGTTCGTAATGCTGGTGTACAATTGACGCGCTACGCCAACGAGGAAAGGACACCGTTATTAACGCAGCCCATGCTCGGGATTTCACATCGCCTTGAACATGCTCCATTTCGAATTTCTGTAATTGCTCATCACTTAAATCAATGGGACTTAACGTATGTCGACCCCAATGCAGAACCCACTACAGATCCATTGACTGGTGACAAAATTCCTGTAGAGCGGGCAGGGTTCGGGGAAAAATTAGCACGTCATTTTCTTTTTCAACTTGAAGTCTTGGCGGGAAATACACTACGCCTCCGTGGTGCATTTGATTATCATCAGCGCCGTCAAATGCTTGTCCAGAACAGACCAGGTATGGGCGGATTTTCGTTCGGGGCGGGACTTAATTTTAAGCGCTTCAACATTGATTATGGCTTATTTATCTTTTCTAGTGCAGGATTTAATAATCTTATTAGCCTGACAACGAATTTTGACAAGTGGAAAAAATAGGCTGCAACAAAGGATTTATCAACTACACAGCGTTCCTATTTTTAAAATAATATTACTTTTGTTAGCGACACTAAATAAAAAAAATATGTCTAATAAATATCAAGATCAAATTGATGCTTTTATGGAGTCCATGAAGGCTAGAGGGGCTCATGAAGTGGAGTTCTTGCAAGCAGTTGAGGAGGTTGCTGAGACTGTAATACCTTTTATTGCTGAACATCCGAAGTATGAAGAGCATAATATCCTCGAAAGAATTGTAGAACCAGAACGGACATTCATTTTCCGTGTACCGTGGATGGATGATAATGGAAAAGCACGTATTAATCGTGGGTATCGTGTCCAGTTTAATTCTGCGATCGGACCCTACAAGGGTGGATTGCGTTTTCACCCATCAGTGAACTTATCTATTCTTAAATTTTTAGGCTTTGAACAAATATTTAAAAACTCACTGACAACACTACCGATGGGTGGTGGTAAAGGAGGTGCAGATTTCGATCCTAAAGGAAAGTCGGATTCAGAAATTATGCGTTTTTGTCAATCTTTTATGACTGAGTTGAGCAAATTTATCGGACCAAATACGGATGTTCCTGCTGGTGATATCGGAGTAGGAGGTCGAGAAATTGGCTTTATGTTTGGTCAATACAAACGTATCCGAAATGAATTTACCGGCGTCCTCACAGGTAAAGGCGAAAATTGGGGAGGATCTCTTGTTCGTCCGGAAGCTACAGGGTACGGTGCGATCTATTTTATTCAAAATATGTTAGAGCGTATTGGTGATAATATTCGTGGTAAATCGATTGCTATTTCAGGTTCTGGAAATGTTGCCCAGTTTGCGATTGAAAAAATATTGCAATTAGGAGGAAAGGTATTGAGTGTTTCCGATTCTTCGGGATACATTTTTGCTCCTGATGGCATTCACTCAGAGCATTTGGACTTTTTGAAAGATCTTAAAAATGTGAAACGTGGACGCATTGATGAGATGGCAAAAGCTTATCCAGATATGGAGTTTTATGAAGGTGAAAGATCTTGGAATGTACCGACAAATGTTGATATAGCAGTACCTTGTGCTACACAAAATGAATTGAACGAAGAGGATGCAAAGAAATTGATTGATAAAGGAATTTCTGTAGTAGGAGAAGGAGCGAATATGCCATGTACTCCTGAAGCTATTGAGCAGCTCTATGAGCACAAAATCATATTTGCACCTGGTAAGGCGGCGAACGCTGGTGGTGTAGCTACTTCAGGTTTAGAAATGTCTCAAAACTCTCTTCGACTCAGCTGGAGTAGAGAAGAGGTTGATGATCGATTGAAAGCCATTATGAAGGATATTCACCATCAATGTGTCAAATTTGGTCGTAGTGATGATGGTCATGTTGATTATGTTAAAGGAGCGAATCTGGCTGGATTCGTTAAAGTAGCAGATGCCATGATTGACCAAGGTATTGTTTAATAACTACTTCTTTTTACAATAGTTAAGCGAAGGGTTGCTCATAAAGAGTAACCCTTTTTTTGATTTAAAAGATATAACTGTTTCATTATGAATCAGTTTTTGGATTCAAATATTATCCTTTTAAGGATTGACTTAAAACTATTGCCCGATCAAATTGGGGTTTAACGAATACCTATTGTTCGAAATGATGTTCCCGAAGAGCATCTAGACCAGTAAGTCTTAAAAAACACAAGAGGGAATATGGACAGGCGTCCAATTCCCTCTTGCTAATCAACCTAACTTAACCACCTAAATCACTACAAATATATGTATGGGGTTAAGTGTTTCCAAATTTTCGGATCAATATTTAACAAAAATTATATAAATTATGTTAAAAAATAGGTTGTTAAGGGTTTTGAGCCAACTCCTCAAGCTTTTTCTTTTCAATTTAACGATTAATTTGATAGAGGACGATTGTGCCGGTACGATTTTTCATTTTGAAGATGGAAGGAGCAAAAGGAGAGGCTCCAGTCCTGCAGTGAATGTATATATTCATCATAATAAGTTGTTTCGGGATTTTTGGAAATGAAGGTTTTTAGGCTGGATCAATATATCACTTTTACAAAAGCTGCTATAAAGGCGGATGGCTACTAATATGCCCAAAAAACGATAAACTATCACCTCTACAGCCTGGAATCAGTCAAAAGTAGTAAAAGCACATATCAATATTGCAACATTCATACTAAACCAACAACAATGCTGTTTAAAACAAGTGGTATCCACCAATCAAAAGAAAATAGTCAGCATCCCTGAAAACTATTCAATAACCATAGTTCAATTTTTTATCTAGCAGAAGACGCTGATCTCAAGGCAGCGTAAAATTGCGATACTCGAGAACATGGCAGAAAATATAATATACTTCAACTTAAGGGGAGGTAATTAGTGTTGATATGTTGGCGTGCTTTTATTCTTTAATACATCTTATAGAAAGACCATCATCTAGTGGGTGAGATGCTGTTCCAAAACCAGGCGCACCGTTAGCAACAACTGTATGATATGCCATGGAATAATGCTCTTCTGATTTTTCATCAAAGGTACTAGTCCACCAAAATGCTCCATCTGTCCAGCTATGAAAACCATTGCCCCTTATTCCGCTGGGGTAGGCTGAAAAACCACTAAAGTTATTCGCATCAGTATTTGGACCGTCCCAGAAACTTGCGTCAGTAATATCCGAACAATGAGTTGTTCTTAGGTTCTGTACCATCGATTTCTGGCCATTTCTCAGAACAATCGATTGATAATGATTTCCATCTATATCTGTAACCCCTTCTCCAGAATTAGAAATTATGACATGGATACCTGAAGGATCATTTTCATTTACAGATGTTGGTTCCTCTTTTTTACTGCACCAACAATTAGTGAGAATATAAGAAGTGATAAGAATAAATTTTTATTTTTCATAATAGTGGTTTTAATTCTTCTCTCAAAGAGAATGTTTTTTTATGAGACAGAGAAAGAGCATTTATTTCTATTTGAAAGGATTAATTTTAGTTTACAGATAGAAGGTTAGAGTGACCATGCGATGGAATCAAGCGGAAGTGTGGTGGACTTTATAAATGAATGATAGGTAATTTTGAAGTGGAAAGAAGGAGATGCAATCTCGAGTAGCGTGGGGAATAGTGTATTCAAATTCAGATTACAAGTTCTAAATTGATACAAAATAAGTTAAAAAATAGGGTAAGAAATTCTAAACCCAATATTGATACTTGGTCTAAAAGCATTCATTGGTTGATCCCAAATGAAGTGACGGTATGAAGTATAACCGAGTGCTTCAAATTCGTTTTTAATATATTTTTGGTTTTTATGTTTCAGTCCTAGCATGAAATAAGGTTCAAGATATAGCTTTTCAAACTTTACAATGCCTCCAACCATTAAATCGATGATTTGGATTCGCTTTTTAATAGCAGTATGTTCATAGGCACCGGTACTCGCATTTGGATCTGTAGGGTCTGGTTTGAAATATGTGATTCTCATATTTCGAGTGTCTAAAATTCTATAATATGCTAACCCAATATAGGCTTCATAATCTCCATTTTTTTGAATATAGTATTTAAATTCAAAGTGTATTCTTTCGCCAAACGAAGGAGTAACAATTGAATCAAAATATGATAGATTTTCTTTTTTACCAGATAAATGGTAATTCAAATAAGGTAAGACTCCTTGATCCATAATTCTTCTCCCGTAAGCAAATTCAAAGCTTATATGTTTTTTCAATTTGTACTCAAGTCCTAAAGTCAAATGGGGCATATTAGGGTTCAATAAATTAAGCGGTGAAAACTTTGTCAACAGTTCATTTTTATTCTGTGTTTGTTGTGCATTTATTACACTTGAATGTTGAATTAATATTAGGCTCAAAATAATGGCTAAAAGGAAACGTTTTAATATCATTGGGAGGTTTTCTAGTATGGTCACTGGTTAGAACTCGTTAATATACAAAAAAAATGGATAGAGCCAAAGCATATTCAGGTGATAGGAGGCTGCTCGTTGAATGAAAGTACCATAAAAATAGTAGATTATATTACGATTTTAAAAGAGAGTTTGAATTGCCTTACTATTGACAGAAATAAAGTGTGCGTTTCACGCAACTATTTCAACGTGTGGTTATCTGATTTCAGCACAGATAGGAGGAAATTCTCTTTGGTGAGCGTTTTTCGGTGCTTAAGCTTTGAAAAGTGATTGGTCTATTGGAAAAATTGCCAGAGGACAAACTTCATAGCAAAAAGTGTAACAGGGAGCATAATTTAAAACGCTTGTTTTTTTTCTTTATTCGAAAAATTCGCGATAGCAGAGAAGTATACCAGTGGTTTAAAAAGTGGCGTGAGGGAGATTTGAACTCCCGACCTCAGGGTTATGAATCCTGCGCTCTAACCAACTGAGCTACCACGCCAGGTTATATAGATGGTCGTTTTGTTAGCGGGTGCAAATATAATAGCTTTTTTTTAATTTCAAATACTAAGATCGATCTTCCTCAAACAAAATGTTAGTGTGATGTTTTAATGTTCTTAAAAACAATGAAATAAATAGGGCTACAGCAAAAACAATGACGTATGACCATTTGAATTCAAGACTGAAATCACCAAAAAAGTCGCGCAGAACCTCCACAAACAGAAATCCGATGATTGTCGCCGTAATACCACTATATTCCCTCCGTAAAATGGTTTTCATTGAAAAAGGAATTGATGTCTTTTCATAATTCTTGAATGAAGGTAGGAAAGCAGGTACTTTTTTACTCCAATCCAGGTAGTCATCACCAAATTTGCGTTCCAGAAAACGTTCCTCAGCGAACATGATCCGCTCGTAATATAGCCAGAAGGCAAGTGAAACGGCGACAATAAACCAAATGTTACCGGTAAAAACAACAATTCCAATCCACATGAAGTAATTACCTACGTAAAGGGGATGGCGCATCGTAGAATAGATACCCTTCGTATTGAGAGCTTCAGCTACTTGTTTTTTCGTGTTTCTTCCCGATGTATTTTTATTCGCTGTACCTATCGATATCGCGCGTATGATTTGACCTGTTATTGATAGTGCGATGCTGACTCCCAATAAAATCCAATAATAAGATTCATGAGTCGATAAGAATTCATAATTCGTAGCGTAAATAACTGGTATAGCTAAAATAAACAACAACACTGGAATCTGGCCCCGGTACTGAAATAGGAAATTGCCGGATTTTTCAAAAGAATGTATTAGCGCCATTTAAAAGTTTTTGTATATTGCAGAAATAATCTTTGCGAAGATAAAAATATTTAGGGGACATGTCTGAAAAAGTTAAATTTGAACAAGAATATTTGCTAAAAACTTCACCAAAAGTGTTGAATTCCATGGTTATGACACCAAGTGGATTAAGCGAATGGTTTTCGGATGATGTTAACGTAAAAGAAGATATTTATACCTTTTATTGGGATGGTAGTGAAGAGAAGGCGCGTCTTTTGGGTAAAAAAGCCAATCAATTTATCAAGCTTCGCTGGTTAGAAGATGAAGAAGATGGAGAAGATACCTTCCTCGAAATTCATTTTGAAGTAGATCCTATGACCAAGGCTGTCGTCTTGAATTTAACGAGCTTTGCAGACGAAGATGAGCTTGAAGAAACGCAGTTATATTGGGAGAATACGATCAATGAACTGAAACGTGTTATCGGAGCTTAATTCCTGTTATTCCTTTCTTTTTTCAATCATCTGCGATCATTTCAACAGAAATACCGACATTCGTGATTATTTTGATTTTAAATAATATATCATGAGCGGAGCTTTCATTCTTTCTGTCATTGTAGGTTATTTTATCCTGTTATTAATTATCTCACGATTAACTTCTGTCGGTGCCCAGAATGACACTTTTTTTACCGGAAATCGTTCTTCAAAGTGGTATTTGGTGAGTTTTGGAATGATCGGAGCTTCACTTTCTGGTGTGACTTTTATCTCTCTGCCCGGGCAAGTGGAATCCAGCGGATTTTCCTACATGCAAATGGTGATTGGGTACATGATAGGGTATGCGATCATTTCATTTGTGCTTATTCCGTTGTATTATCGGATGAATTTGACTTCGATTTATGCGTATCTGGGTGAACGATACGGTGGAAGGACGCACAAAGTAGGGGCTTTCTTTTTTCTCCTATCAAGGGTGTTAGGTGCCAGCGTTCGTCTCTTCTTAGTAGCAGATATTTTAGATTTTTTTGTTTTGCGCCACTATGGAATTTCGTTTGAATTTTCTGTAGTACTTACACTGGCATTAATTTATGTATATACCTTTCGTGGTGGTATTAAGACCATTGTTTGGACAGACACGCTTCAAACATTCTTTATGCTGTTGGCCTTAGGTGTAAGTGTTTACCTTCTAGGAGGGCAATTGGGTTGGGATAACGCAACTTCTGGGGTACGCGAACTGGGAATGACCAACTGGTTCGTAACTGATGCTTTCAAGGATAGCAACTTTTTTATTAAAGGTATTCTGGGTGGTTTGTTTATTACGTTGGGGATGACCGGCCTGGATCAGGATATGATGCAGAAAAACTTATCGTGTAAAAATGCCCGGGAATCGAAAAAAAACATGATATGGTTCTCAGTGATTTTATTTGGAGTGAATTTCGCCTTTTTAATGCTCGGAGCATTTTTGGTCATGTATGCCCAACAGCATCCTGAAATTAGTGAAGCGTTAATGAAAATGGAGCCCGACAAACAAGCCGATCGCATTTTTCCAATGGTAGCGTTGCAGGGTGGACTAGGTAGTTTTATTGGGATCACTTTTTTACTCGGTTTAGTTGCTGCTGCCTATAGTTCGGCAGATTCTGCTCTTACGGCTCTTACGACCTCTACGAGTGTAGATTTTCTAAAAGTAAACGAATGGAAAGATAAAGGAAAAGCTGAGCGCACGCGAAAATGGATACATATCGGAATGACACTATTGGTGCTCGTTGTTATTTTGCTGGTCAATGCTTTTAAAGAACGAGATGTTATCAACACGCTATTTACTGTCGCGGGTTACACTTACGGCCCCTTATTAGGGTTGTTTTTCTTTGGGATTTTGACAAAACGCCGCGTAAAAGATCGGTTGACCTGGTATGTCTGTATCATTGTTCCCGTATTGATCTTCATCTACAAATCGTATGAAGCAGAATGGTTAAATGGTTATCAATCAGGACATGAAATTTTGGGTGTCAATGGGCTACTCTGTTTTCTTGGGTTATACCTTTTATCGACTAAAAGTGACAGAGTGTCATTGAAGCAAACGGTTGAATGACATTATGTCGTCATTAAGAAGGTTTTCTTTCACATTTTCTGTCAAAAAAAACAATTATTGACCATTTGGAACTCCTTTTGATCTGCTTTTATTGAATTTAAAAATTAAAAACAATAGAAGTTATGGAAATTATAAGAAAGAACAATCGCATGTTACCCTCATTTTTCAGTGAAGTTGAACGTGATTTTTTTGGATCTCCTGAATTGGAGCAAATGTCGAATGTAGCTGTTAATATAAAAGATAACGATAAAGAATTCGTGATCGAAATGGCAGTTCCTGGATTCCAAAAAGAAGATTTAAAACTCGAAATTGAAGGGAATAAATTAACGGTTGAGGCTGAAATGAATGACCAAATACGTGAGGAGAAAGATCGATACACCCGTCGTGAGTTTAAATATGGAGCCTTTAAAAGAACGTTTACGCTTCCAAAGGAAACGGATGTGGAAAAAATTGAGGCTACATGTAATCGTGGAATTGTTGAAATCAACATACCTAAACCTCAAGCTCAAAAGAAAACAGTGAAACGTATCGAATTGAAGTAATTTCGTAAGAAGTATTCAAATAAAAGCGAGGTTTAAGTTCCTCGCTTTTTTTATGACTTGACATTGCATGGTGAATTTATTTATTCCCTTTGTTGTAATCCGCTAAAAACTGCTCTAAGCCTTTATCGGTTAACGGATGCTGTGAGAGCTGAAGAATTGCCTTTAAAGGACCTGTCATTACATCTGCACCCAATTCTGCGCATTCGATAATGTGCATGGGGTGTCTTACAGAGGCTGCTAATATTTCGGTATCAAATGCATAGTTGTCAAATATTCGACGCATTTGAGCAATTAACGCAATACCGTCAGCGGAAATATCGTCAAGTCTTCCAATAAACGGCGATACATAAGTTGCACCGGCCTTTGCTGCTAATAGTGCTTGTCCTGCCGAAAAAATTAAAGTACAATTGGTACGGATTCCGTTGTCTGAAAAATGGCGTATGGCCTTTATTCCTTCGGGTATCATGGGGACTTTAACCACAATATTATGATGTAAATCGGCCAAAATTTCACCTTCTTCGATGATCCCTTTATAATCGGTAGCAATAACTTCTGCGCTCACAGGACCATTTACTTCATGGCAAATATCGCGGTAATGTTTGGTGATATTTTGTTTCCCAGTGATATTCTCTTTTGCCATAAGAGAAGGGTTGGTGGTAACTCCATCCAAGATACCTAAATCATTGGCTTCCTTAATTTCATCTAAATTGGCTGTATCAATAAAAAATTTCATAGCTGCATTTTTGTACGAATGTAAATAGAATCTTTAAAATCAGCTATAATTTAGAAGAGGTATCTTGTCGTGGAATCTCTAATAGAAGTTCGGTACCGACGCCACTTTTAGAATG
>CAJXMN010000083.1 GCA_913056215.1 uncultured Flavobacteriales bacterium
TACTACGGTTACTTTAGTTTTGTTACGCGCCCTGGAGATACGATTCTGTTCAATGCATTTGGTTTTAAACCGAGTCCATATATTGTTCCTGATACGCTTTCTGAAACGCGATATTCTATTATTCACGTTATGACGCCTGATACTATGGAGCTACCGCAAGTAGACGTTTACCCATGGCCTTCGCGTGAAGAATTTGCCCGCGCTTTTGTAGAGATGGATCCTTACGATGATGCACTGCGAAGAGCACAACGTCAGTTATCAGGCGAAAGCTTAGCCTTTGCTGCGGCAAAAGTACCTACAGATGGAAGTTTATCCTACAACTGGGAAACGCAACAACGCCAGACGCAATTGTACACACAAGGGCAGACCCCCGTGAACAACTTGCTCAATCCAGCTGCGTGGAGTAAATTTATTGAGTCCTGGAAAAATGGTGAATTCCAACGCGAGTAACTTAACAAGAAGCAGCTACAATATCAAAAATCAATAAATCTTCTGGTTATGCCTGCATAGCGGTTCTGCAGGTTGTAGCTATACAACCATTTTATAACGTTTAAAGAAGGCTTCCCAATTCCAGATAAAATGCTTCATAATCTCATCCATGCGTTTAAGAAATAGTGGATTGGGACAATCAAGTCGTTTAAAATAATCATCCTGACAATCATTGAGCTTGTACTTGTAAAAAACTCCTTTCGACATGCTATACAATACGCTTTTGGAAGGATGATTTACACGAGACATAAAGCTGGAATACGATTTAAAATACTTTAGAAACTGTTTTTCATCCATATCAAATGCATTGGCAAACTTCGTGAAAATCACGTTTTCAAGCGCCTTAACTTGTTCAGGAGAAAAACTATCCTGAAGGTACCGCACATTCGCAACGATAACAATCATGGTAAAGTGACCATCGCGCGCCTCTCTTAAATTCGGAGGTGCTACAAAGGCAGGATCTTCTTCAATCATGGCAGCGACCTCATCAAAACCTTTATCTACAGCCTCTAAAACCCCATTTACGAAAACGTTGGCTAGTTGGTCATCTGTAAATTTCTTCTTAAAAATTGAACTAAGCATATCGTAACTTCCTGCTATTTTATACCACAAAATTAAGGCGCTTGGCTACGTCTCTGAACATGGGTGTTTTTTGTTTTTCAACAATATTATTAACATCACAAGAGCGGTTTGTTAATAACATTCGCTCCACCTATTGAAAACTCGAACACATCTACATTCATTTTGCAATTTATAAGACACAATCAATTTCATTTATAACGCTTTCTTAAGACCATCAACTACCGATAATACAGGTTATAAGCCACCTAAAAAAATGACGCTTTGAAAACAACATTTGGCTGGTCTACCGTTAATTTTTGCTGTATTTTTGTAAACCATTGTAAATAATTAGATATTCTATGAAAACGCGTCAAGTAATCATCCTCGTGATTTTCCTCATTGTTCTGGGCCTAATTTATTTCCCGATAGTCAATAAAGACAAAGCTTCCTCTTCAGAGAAAGAGCCGAAATCAAAACGTTACATCCCTATTCATCAAGTCCACAACTTTCCTCAAACGGAAGTCATAGAAACTTATGGGCAAATCATGGGGAAATCACAGTTCAACGTAACCATGGAAGTTCAGGGAGAAATTGATCGGGATAACCGCAGCCTAAAACCTGGAACCACATTTCAAAAAAACGATATACTCGTAAAAGTTGATCGCGTAGAAGCCTTGTATAATCTCCTTTCGAGACGAAGCCAATTCATCAACTTACTCACAGGTATGTTACCCGATATTGCGCTGGACCTCCCAAACCAAGAATCAAAATGGAGAAGTTACCTCAGTATGATATCTCCCTCTGCTCCACTTCCGGACCTTCCCCCTATCAAGAGTCAAAAAGAAAAACTACTTCTACACAGCCGGAATATCATATCAGAGTTTTATTCCATCAAGGCCTCTGAAAACCAAATAGAAAAATACATTTACGTCGCTCCTTTCAACGGTGTTATCGTAGAAAGTTTTGTAGAACCAGGATCGATGATCACGCCAGGCATGCAGCTATTCTCAATTGCTAAAACAGGAGATTACGAAGTAAAAGCTCCTATCAACATCAATAAACTTAAGGCTTTCCAAAGTGCTTCCGAAATATTGATTACAGATGCAAAAGACGATACCATTGGTGCTGGAAACTTTATTAGAACAGCCCCTAACATCAACACGCAAACACAATCGGTTGATGCTTATTTTTCAATTAAGCCAGCTGCACCGCTCACACTCGGGGCTTTTGTCAACCTCAGTATTCAGCACAAGCTCGCCGATAGTTCTGCAGTGGTACCAGAACACGCTATTCAAAATAAAACGGTTCAAGTGTACAAAGAACCCTATATCCAAGCGAAAAAAGTTCAAATACTAGGTTCTAAAGGCGACTCTGTATTTGTTTCAGGACTCGAAAATAAGACCTGGATCATTTTACAGCCTCAAGAATCGTATACAGACACTACATCTTTCATCGGAATTAAAAGGTAATCAAACATGCGTAAAATCATTCAATTTTTCATTGAGCGTCCCGTATGGACTAATGCCGCGATAGCATTGGTGCTGCTTTTCGGTTTGTGGTCTTTATTTAATCTCAACCGATCCTTTTTCCCTGAATTAGATCCGAATAAAATCTCAATTTCTGTATTCTACCCAGGCGCATCTCCTGAAGAAATGGAAGAAGGAGTCAGCATCAAAATCGAACAATCCGTCAAAGGACTTCAGGGCGTGGAGCACATTGATGTGACATCGAGCGAGAACTCTGCTCAGATTATGATTAGTGCATTTCAGGATACCGATATGGAACAATTACTGAGCGATGTAGAAAATGCCGTCAACAGTATCAATAGCTTTCCTGAAGGAGCTGAAAAACCCATTATTACTCGATTGAAAACGAATAGCATGTCGAGCAATGTCGCTTTTGTCGGTATTACAGCTATATCTTCGAATGAAACTGCAAAAACAGAACTGGCTCAATTAGCTAACGAAGTAGAGCGTGATTTACTCAACACCAAAGTAATTACCCAGATTGAGAAACAAGGCTTTCCAGAAAATGAGTTGGTGGTCCAGATACGTGAAAATGATCTGTTGCGCTACCAAATATCCATGGAAGCAATAGCTAATGCTATTAATTTAAAAAACAACGATATCACCGCAGGCATGATTCGCGGCAATCAACGAGAAATGAACATTCGCTATAACAATCGTTCAACCAATCCCGATGAGCTGGCTAATTTAATTATTCGAACCACCCCTAGCGGCGAAAACATTCGCATACAAGACGTAGCAGATGTAGCCCTTGACTACGCCGAGGGGTCACAAGAGTCGCAATTCAACGGTAGACCCTCGATATCGCTACAAATTCAAAAAACAGCCGATGAAGATATTGCTGCAATATCTGAGGCCGTGCGTGATTATAAAAAATCATTCAACGCCTCACATGAGAATTATTCATTTGAGATTTATTTCGAATTCAATTCCATGTTAAAAGATCGCATACAATTACTAAGTGAAAACGGAATCTTTGGTCTGGTCTTGGTGTTGTTAGCACTTGGACTCTTTTTAAATATAAAATTATCCGCCTGGGTGGCTTTTGGTATTCCATTTTCTTTTTTAGGCATGTTTATATTTGGCATCTGGTATGGAATTACCATCAATATGATTTCACTTTTCGGAATGATTCTCGTTGTTGGTATCCTGGTCGATGACGGTATTGTTATAGCCGAAAACATCTACGCACATTTTGAAAAAGGAAAAGCAGCTCCAAAAGCGGCAATCGATGGAACAATGGAAGTTTTGCCTTCAGTATTTACTTCGATATTAACTACTATATTGGCATTTTCTGTCTTACTTTTTGTGGAGGGATTAGAGATGATGCGCGAGATGGCTTTTGTCGTTATCGCTTGTCTTGGTTTCTCCTTGATTGAAGCTTTTTTTATACTTCCGTCGCATTTATCAAGTAAAAAAGTGCTCAGCGAGAGCAAAGACCCCCGGCTAAAAATATGGCAAGGGGTATCACTCATATTACTGGGTGTAGTTGTTGTTTTTTGGGCCACACGTCTTTTCGTTCCAGATCCATCAGTGGGCACGTTGTTGTTTCCATTTGCAATGATCATTATCGGTGCCCTATTCGTTTACAATGGTTTCTCTAACTCGCCGATTGAAAATTTTGTTCGAAAAGGAGCCGATTGGTTTATTAAAAAGGTCCGCGACGTCATTTTCCTCGATTTCGTTCGATTATTCACTTCGCAATTTGCCATTTTCAGAACTAAATTGTTGCGGGTGCGGCGCATTGCTTTTATAATCCCTTTGATTTTCGTGATCACGACAATAATGCTAGTTCAAAAAGGATTCATTGGTGTTACGTTCTTTCCAAACATCCCACCCGATTTCTTTAACATTGAGGTTGCCTATTCACCAGGAGACACTAAAGAAAAGACCAAACAATTCATTCAACGCGCCGAGCAAGTGCTGATTGAAGAAAATAATCGCATAGCAAAAGAAACTGGTGATACGTTGCTATCCTATTACACTAGTACCGTAGGTGCCACAATGAATTTAGGCCAGGGAGGTAATCATGCAGGTATGCTCAATGTATACTACGATTCACCCGATGAAGGAACGCCTGTCGACACGCTGATGAATCGCATCATACGTAAAATCAAAAAAAGTCCTGAAGGTCAATTATCCAACGACTTTTTTGTCGGTGGTTTTAACCGTTTTGGTGCAGATATCGAATTTGGTATTTCGGGAGATAATTTTGAGAGGCTCAGTAGGGCGCGTCATGCCTTTGAAAAGGAGTTAAAAAAACTCGAGGGTGTTGAAAATGTCAAAGACAATACGCCAAATGGACGAAGGGAAGTTAATGTTAATCTTTTACCTCAAGCTGAAGTTTACGGTTTGGGAGAGGCCGAAGTGATCAATCAAATTCGAAATGGCTTTTTTGGAAGGGAGGCGCAGCGCGTAATTATCGGCACGGACGAAGTTAAAATATGGGTTCGTTACCCAGAGGAAGACCGCAATACAATTGCTGATTTGAAAAACATGAAAATAAAAACAATGAATGGCGTAGCAGTTCCACTAGAACAGGTAGCCACATTTTCAATCGATCGCGGTCCGGAAAGTTTAAAACGAAGAGATGGTATTCGTCAAATCAAAGTGGATGCCACTGCAACTTATCCCGATTCTGTCGCCGTTTTAAACACGCGAATCAGCGATAAAATTGTGCCCAAAATTCAATCGATTTATCCAGGTGTTAGCTTTAAAAAGATGGGACAGTTTGAACGGACGCAGAAAACGGGAAACAGTATGCTATATCTTACCGTTATTGTTTTAATTGCTATGGTTATTGTAATCACCCTTCATTTTAACTCTCTATTCCAATCCTTTCTGATACTATTAGTAATACCAGCAGGAATTGCAGGTGCCATACTAGGTCATGGTATTGTTGGTATTCCAGTTTCCGTTCTGAGTGCTTTTGGTATGATCGCCCTTCTCGGCGTTTTAATCAACGATGCCGTCGTATTTCTGGACAAATACAATCAAAATATTCTTGAAGGACAAACAGCGCGTCAAGCTGCAGTAAACGCCGCTATGGCTCGTTTCCGCCCCATTTTACTTACGACGATAACTACTGTTGCAGGATTACTTCCGCTCATTGCCGAAACGAGTATGCAAGCACAGTTCCTCATTCCGATGGCCGTATCCATTGCATTTGGGGTTTTGTTCGGTACGTTATTCATACTAGCCCTGTTTCCAACGGCCATCCTTTTTGGAAATGATCTGAAGCGACTATTTCAATATCTATGGAACGGTCGGGTACCAAAAGAAGAAGCTGTTGAAACTGCATTGCACAATGCAAAAGCTATAAACGAAAAGCAAAAATGATGAAATACTTTTACGTCATAACATTCATATCACTGCTGATCAATCCGCTCTATTCACAGGAGAAGTTATCAGCTAAGGATGCTGTAATTACTGCACTTGAAAATAACTATCAAATGCAAATTGCCGATGAGCGTATAGCCATTGCAGAAAAAAACAATAAATGGTCTGAAGCTGGACTTTTCCCGACTGTTGAACTAACTGCAAGCGTCAATAATGCGATTGCAGATAACACCAACAATCCATTTACATTTACACCTGGATTAATTTACAATCGTTCTGTCAGTCCAGGGATTTCGGCAAACTGGAATATTTTTACAGGAATGGGCGTCAAAATTACTAAGGAACGCCTGGCTCAACTTGAGAAACAGAGTAATGGAAATGCCAATGTCGTTTTGGAAAACACAGCTTTTGATGTACTCAATGCCTACTATAATGTTTTAATGCAGGATGCTCAGCTGAGCACGTTAAAAGCCCTCAAAAAGGCGACAACAAAACAAGTACAGTACGAAGCAAAAAAGTACGAATTAGGACAATCCAATCAATTGGCATTAGCCCAGCTGCAGAATCAACTTTATTCAGATAGTATATCGATCATTCAGCAAGAAGTTGTTTTAGAAAATGCTTATCGAAATCTCCTTTTGTTAATGAATGTACCTATAGAAGAACTTATGGAAGCGCCTTTTCCAAAGCTTACTGATTCACTCAATATAATAATTGAACCTGTTTCAGAAGAAGGACTAATTCAAAATGTCGCTGAAAATAACCAAAACCTCAAAAATCAGATGATCAATCAAGAGTTGCAAGCCATGAATACAGACATGCAACGCTCATTCTTATACCCTACAGTCAACCTACAACTCGCTGCAACTCCGAGTTTCGGAAACTTTCGATCACTAAGTGATAATAATCTCAATGCCGAAACACAACAAATCAATTATACCGCTAATTTAAGTTTGCGATACAGTCTTTTCGACAACTGGAAAAATAAACGAGCCGTAGAAGTAGCAAAAATCGAGGAGAAAATTAGCGCCATGAACACGTCTGAACTAAAAAAAGAATTGAAGACTAACGCCATAAACCTGATTCGGCAATACGAAGTAAGAAATCAATTGGTCAATGTAGCTAATGCTAATGTTCAATACGCAAGGCGCGCATATAAATTGGGATTAGAACGGTTCAAGCTGGGTCAGATGAATAGCATAGAATTGTCGCAGCTCAGGAATTCATTACTCAACGCTGAAATGGAAGTTATTAACTTACAATTTCAGCGTATTCAAACCTACATGGAAATTTACCGCATCAGCGGAAACCTCCTGTTGAATTATAAATAATACTATTAGAAATGGGTAACTAAATTGTGCTCATCAATCATTTTCCGCATATTGATCAATGCATAGCGCATACGTCCAAGTGCCGTGTTGATGCTTACATCTTCTTTTTCTGCTATATCTTTGAAAGACATTTCTTTAAAAATACGCATCACTAATATGTTTTTCTGTGCCTTTGGTAAATAATCGATGAGATCTACCATTTGTTGTTGTAGCTCACTACGCGTAATACTATCTTCCACGTTTTCGTCCTCTAATTCTAACACTGAAAAAATATTGAAATCATCCGATCTCGAACTTGTTTCAGAAATCATCCGAACTTTATTGGCTTTTCGGAAGTGATCAATGATTAGGTTATGAGCAATTCGCATTGCCCAGGGCAGGAATTTCCCTTCTTCATTGTATTTTCCTTTTTTCAACGTTTTAACCACCTTTATAAAGGTTTCCTGGAAAATATCTTGAGATTTCGCCCGATCGCGAATCTTCATAAAAATGTAATTGTAAATCCTGTCCTTGTGACGCATCAACAAGGTTTCAAAGGCAGATTCTTTACCATCAAGATATAAAGAGATTAACGCTTTATCTTCTAATTCAGATATATTCATAATTACTCTGTTTTTGAGTTCAATAAATTCAACAAATAAAATCGAGTAAAAATGTTTCTATAAGCGTTGTTTTTTTTGTGTTATTAGTTCAAATGTACAATAAGTTTGCCAGACTTCAAACAGGATAAACATATCCTTCATACTGACTTTACTTTTTACTTATACGTACTCTATGTTTCAAGGGTTGGTAAAAAGTTTATTTTTTTTCTAAAAAATTAGTGAAACCAAATTCGTTACCTATTTTTGACGTATAAAAAAAATAAATAGATATGCCAGGATTGTCAGATAAAGCACAGAACATGCCTTCTTCTCCGATTCGGAAATTAGTTCCGTACGCAGAGACGGCTAAATCAAAAGGAAAACATGTCATCCACCTCAATATTGGACAACCCGATATTTCGACGCCCAAAAGTGCGTTGGAGGCCGTTAAAAACAATAATTTAAAAGTCTTAGAGTACTCGCATTCGGCGGGTTTTGAATCCTACAGAAAAGGGTTATCTGAGTATTATAAGAAATTTGGTATTACCATTAACCATGAACAATTGTTAGTCACAACTGGTGGTTCTGAAGCATTATCGTTTACTTTTTCTACGTGTTGTGATCCCGGGGATGAAATTATTATTCCAGAACCGTTTTATGCGAATTATAATGCCTTTGCCGTAAGCGCTGGTGTTAAGATCATTCCTGTCACTTCTTCAATTGATAACGGCTTTGCTTTACCGCCAATTGAGGATTTCGAAAAGCGGATCACTTCAAACACTAAAGCGATTATGATCTGCAATCCAGCAAATCCAACTGGATATCTTTACACACAAGAGGAAATAGAAAAGCTCAGTGAACTAGTAAAAAAATACGATCTCTTTTTGTTTGCCGATGAAGTCTATCGCGAATTTTGTTACGAGGATACGCAACCTTTTTCTGTTATGCAACTGCAGGGACTTGAGGATAATGTGGTACTTGTAGACTCTGTATCCAAACGTTATTCAATGTGCGGAGCACGAATCGGTGCAATGATCACAAAAAATCAGGAAGTCCTCGATGCAGCGATGAAATTTGCACAAGCGCGACTCTCTCCTCCCACATTTGCCCAAATAGCTGCAGAAGCTGCATTAAGTACACCCGATGATTACTTCCAACAAGTTACAAAAGAATATATAGCACGACGCGACACTATGGTTGATGGTTTGAATGAAATTGACGGTGTGCGTTGTCCTAAACCCAAAGGAGCTTTTTACTGCGTCGCAGAATTCCCAGTCGATGATACTGAGCAATTTTGCAAGTGGCTTTTAGAAGATTTTGAACACAAAGGAAACACAGTAATGATGGCACCCTTGAGTGGTTTCTATGCGACGCCTGGACTTGGACAGAAAGAAGCGCGAATCGCTTATGTTCTCGAGCACAATCAATTAATTATGGCTCTCGAATGCCTTGAAAAAGCGCTTCAAGAATATCCTGGAAGATTAAAATAGATGATGATACAGGATCAACATATTGCAGTAGCCGTCGACGCTGTTGTCTTTGGTTATGATAAAAAAGGGCTCTCATTGCTACTCATCGAGCGGAAAAACCCAGATGGTAAAAAGAAGTGGGCTCTGCCTGGTGGATTTGTCGAAGCGGAGGAAAATCTTCAGCGGGCCGTCCAACGCGAGCTCAAAGAAGAAACCAATTTATCTTTGAACTATCTCCAGCAATTTCACACTTTTGGGGCAATTGATCGGGATCCACGCGGTCGTGTTATTTCCATTGCTCATTTGGTACTCGTCAAAAAAAATAAGCGTCCAATTCAGGGAGGTGATGATGCCAAATTAGCCAAGTGGCTTCCCCTTTCGATGTTGCCAAAAATGGCTTTCGATCACGCCGAAATTGTAGAAAAAGCAACAGATATACTGCGTCAAAAAATGGCTTCTCTCACTACAGACTGTATAGAAGATGTTCCTTCTCCTGCGGATATAAAATTGATCAGCGCCCAACTTAGCGAAGATCATGTGAAGAAAAAAAAGTGAAATTTTGATTTTAGTGCTATTTTAATTAGTTTGAAAAGAACTTAAAATCAATTGTTATGAAGCATTTATACCTGACATCAATTCTTTTATTGAGCCTTTTAATTTCGGGAGTTGTTCGCGCTCAACCCTCATTATCCAGTTTAAACATCCCGAGTGATGGCGACAGTTACACCGTGTTTACCAACACGAATCTATCCGCTTCGGATACAGAAGGTGATCCTGGCGCAAATCAAACCTGGGATTTTTCATCAATGAATGCTGGGTCCAGCAGTACATTAAATTACTCCAATGCCTCCTCACCCAACTACCCCAACTCGAATATCAAGTTCGAAACTCAAGGTAGTTCTAATTATTTTGACGTTCAAAACGGAGCACTCACCTATTACGGGTTTTCAACAACTAACGCCTCGTCCAATTTTTCTGATGGACAAGATCAAGTACGGTTTCCTATGAGTTTTAATGACAGTTACACAGACATGTTCCAGGGAACTTATGATGCATTCGGGCAAAATTTTGATCGTTCAGGAAATCTGAATGTTACAGCAGATGGGTATGGAACACTCGCTACACCTCAGGGCACCTATAACGATGTGTTGCGCATTCAAATCATCCGCTCCAGCACGGATGAAATGAACGGGCAAACCTCTTCAAGTAATCTGGATACCATTTATTTCTGGTACAATGAGTATACGCCACACCCCATTATGACTTACACGATTAATTATGTGGATGGTTCAGAATCGGGACGATTCGCCAACTATATCGCTGACAGTGATGTGGTGCTCAACACGGAAGAACATAGTATCGAGGTCAATGCCTATCCCAATCCAGCTATCGATGAATTCAATATCAAATCGAGCGAGCGGATTCATCAAGCTGTGGTTTATGATCTCACAGGATCAGCAGTGATTACTCTTCGACCGAAAAGCAAGGCATTTTCAATAAATGTCAATGATCTCGAACGGGGGCATTATTTTTACGTGCTTAAAAACAGTGCAGGTGAAATACGTTCACGAAAAAAGTTAATTATTCAATAACAAGTCTGAACCGCGTCCGGTGGACGCGGTTCTTCTTTGTGAAAACGCTCAGGAGTTGAAGTAGCCCACGCTACCGCTATGGCTTTTATTGATCAGCTCTTGAAGCCGCAACTACTAATTAGAAAAAGCTGTGAAAATTTAGCAAAAGTACAACACAATATGTTAGAACATCAACCGCTGAATTGCAATTAGGTTAATCATAGGAGGATAACTGTATTTACCGCGCAATGGGGTATAAAAAAACGCTGCTCTTTGAAAGAGCAACGTTGTTAAATTGTGGAATTCACCTATTATTTTTTTTGTCGCACGGCTTTCGAGGGATAAACTAAAGCCTTCCTTTTCGGCATCTCCTTTCGCATGATTTTGACGGAATGTTTCTCCTTCTGCAGTGCATTCACTTTAGATAAATCAATTGGTTCTACGCGCTCAATACTTTTTCTCAGTTCAAATCCCGTTTTGGTTTTTGCCGTTTCATCTGTTTGACCGTATGCAGAAACAACCACTGCGCCAACGAGCAGTACAGTTAATTTTATTTTTAAATTCTTCATAGCTTTTTTTTGTAGTATTAAAAACAATTTTGATGCCAAAAACTGAATACTGAGGCACGAGAGATGAGGACGAGGGCTGAGGCACGAGGACTGAGGCTCTCGAAGTCCGAAGCCCGAAGCCCGAAGCCCGAAGTACGTCCCAAAAGCTACCTCCGTGCACCTACACTCATTTTAAAACTTTAAAACTGTGCTTGTCCGTGGCTGTAAAAACATTTAGAATGTAAGCGCCTTGTGAAAATTTCCGCGTGGATATTGAAAACTGACCACCACTCAATTCGTGAGTATCTCTTGTAGAATAGACAACTTTTCCTCTCGCATCCACCATTTCAATCAATCGGATTTCACTCATGTATTCACCGCGCAAAACAATCTTCTCTTCAAATGGGTTCGGAAAAACTGAAAAAAATTCTTCTGACTCTGTTTGCGTAGAAAGTTCAGTGATATCCAGTTCTACTATCCAGGTATCGCTATCACCATAGTTCGTTACGACTTTATCACCTGAAAATGGGGATTGTGATGAGCCTACCAACAAAAGATTTCCATTTTGCCTTAACAGATATTCACCAAAAATGTCCCGTTCGTTACCACCAATCGTTTTTTGCCAAACAAGATTACCCGACTGATCCAATAAAATCGGCCAAAAATCGCGGGCACCTCGACTATCTTCAGTTTTATCCAATGAAACATCTGAATTGGAACTTGAGATGAGCAACAACCCCTCATTCGTAGAATATACTCCTCCAACACCTTCTCTTTGATTCCCTCCATAAGCACGTTGAGATGTAACTTCTCCATTATGATTCAGGTTAACATTCCATATATCATGACTTCCTTTTCGGGGTATAGAACGCATGCCAGACATGGTATTATTGCCGTTATTATAGACTTGAATGGAGTCAGCACTCACATACAGATGCGAAGAAACGATATCGGGTCCAGTTGTTCCCATGGCGCGGTCCCAAATCTTATTGCCCGCTGCATCGGTCTTCACGACCCAGTAGTCTCCCAAACCATACAACGGTTCCGTTTTATCGCCATTGATTCCACCTTGTGAACTCCCGGAAATAAAAATATCTCCTTGAAAAGTTACAATATCAGTAAGCACATCCATCTCGTCCGTTCCCAGCGTTTTCTCCCAAACATAATCGCCATTTTGATCCATTTCAAACATCCAGAAATCTCCTGCTCCCAGATTGGGTGATGTTTTGTTGCCTGTAGCGCCCGAATATGACTGAGAACCCACCAATAAACTTCCATTATCTAACTTGGTTGACGCTTGGTATAAATCCGTTTTTTCACCTCCAAATACCTTGTCCCAAATTACATTCCCGTCAAGATCTGTTTTGACCACCCAGATATCGTGCGCCCCTAATGTATCTACGGTTTTGTTTCCAGAAACTGAAGAGTTAGAAGTTCCCATCATGAACAGTGTGCTGTCAATTAAATATAAATCCGTGGGCACGTCATTCTGTGTACCTCCATATTCTTTTTGCCACTCAATAGTGTGGTTGTCATCGTATTTTACCAGAACATAATCTATTTCTCCAAAATTGGATACGGTCATGTTACCCGAATTGCCCGAACGCGAATAATTCAGGACATAATATCCACCACCGGGTGCTTCAACAATACTTGAGGGAGAATCAAAATCACTTCCGCCATAGGAGGTTTGGTCTACGAAAGTTACCTGTGTAGTCCCTTCAGAAAAAACAAAAAATAATATAATGGTAAAATAAATTCTAAGCATAAACTGATAAGTTAAAAATGAGAAGATAAGAAAATAGGTGGTTTTAGCAAAAACCACCTATTCCTTTTTTTAGCTGTGAACTAGTTTTTAATAGAATTATAAGATACCGAAGATCCATCCGACATCTCGAATACATGAATCAGTGAACCGCTAGGGAAATCATCTACAGGTACATACAAATCCATGCTAGTATCTTTGCTCAACGTAATGTTGTCTCTCGAGTACAACTCTGCTCCTTGACCATCCAGAATTTTATAGTCGAACTTCAAAGTAGCATCTGCCTCAAGGGAGATTGTCAAATCTCCAGAAACTATCGGATTCGGGTAGATGTTTACATTTAAGAAATTCGTGTTATCAAACCCAGTAGTTTCAGTTGTAGTTTTTTCAAGTAATAAAGGAAAAGTGTAGCCTCCTTCTAATGTCAACGATACGTTATACAGCCCGCGTTTCATTGAAATATTGTTATAATTCGGTTCACCATTCTGATTGAACAAACTATCTCTGTAAAGAGTTTTTGTGGACTGGGTCTTGGATTGGTTAACTCCTTTTTTAATGTTTATCAACTGTACTTGACTGACATCATCTGATGGCCACCAATCTACCCCTGTATTGTTATCGTCAAATCCAGTTTCATTGATCGTTTCACCAACTTCATCCAAAATATCCCAAATATCCTCATCTGAGTCAATCCAACCATCATGTAAATCTGACCAAACATTTCTTGTATAGCCACCAAATGGATTCGATCCACCACCAAATCCATTACAGCTGAGGTCGTCTATAAGGTCCAAATTATTATTTGCATAATTAATCATGGAGGTAATCGAAGTTCCGAACTGTCCGCACGGTGTAGCAGGATCATTAGCTAACTCGTCAGATAAATCAACTTGATTCTGCCATTTCCCCAAACGCTTTTGAATAGAGTAAACAGTTCCGGTGAGAACGTTACCGTCTCTATCTTTCAGCTGATCTGCTTGGGTAATATTTTCTCTCATCTTTAACTTAACTCCATCTATTCCGTCTCCTCCTTGACCAAAAAAACTAGTTCCATCTGAAACATTAAAATCATTTATACCGTAATGGCAATATGTTTCTGTCAAATCATCTGCACACTGCGTAGAGGAATTTGAGTGAAGCGTACTAGCCTGATTAAATGTCATATGTCTATATTCAGGAATGTAGCCTCCCTGATTTTGCGAAGTATTATGGTCACGAAACGTTACAGTGTGCCCACCTACATTATTTCCATTGAGGTCTACACGTTCATTAATTACTACATCGAAAGCATAGGTTTTTCCTACACATGTCTCCGAACAAAATGGTTCATTATTGATATGCCAAGGCGGAACTGAATTCTGTAACCAAACATCATCGGCTACAACATTTCTATCTTTATCAAGACCTACCACTTTGATCTTTAAAAAATCTAATTTTTCTCGGTATCTTGGGTCGATCCTTAAAAAGGACTTCAGTTCGCGTGTCCCTATACTTTCCAGGTGTCGTTCTTTAACAGTCTCATTTATTGTGTCATAATATTGCTCAAAGATTGCGATTTTCCAACTCGCTATATCTCCTTCTACATCTGGATCAGTGTTTAGAAGTATATAATCCTGGTATACGTCAGGTTCCCCGATAATCAATTTTGATGATTGTTGAGAAATAGCTAAATTTGTTGCACAAGCAACGAAAAGAAGTGTAATACACTTTAAATTGAGTTTAATCCTT
>CAJXMN010000084.1 GCA_913056215.1 uncultured Flavobacteriales bacterium
GTTACCCCTCGACTTGCATGTGTTAGGCCTGCCGCTAGCGTTCATCCTGAGCCAGGATCAAACTCTCCGTTGTATAAAGACGTTGAATTTTTAATGTGACTCTAATTCGTTTATTTACGCTGTTTCCTTATTTCTCAATCTATCAAAGAACTTTCTTGTTGTAAACGCCAAATCAATAGCTTATTTACTGCACTTGTTGTGCCCAAACTCGTTTGTTTGGGGAGGGCAAAATTAATAATTATTTTTAACCCGCAAGTACTTTTTAAAAAAATATTTAAAGTTTTTTTTAAAAAAACTCCCTCCGCTCGTTTGCGGGGGGTGCAAATGTAAGCAGCTTTTTTTAACCTGCAAGCATTTACTTTAAAGTTTTTTAAAACTTATTTTATATTCCCTTTATTTCAACTTATATCCGCTCGTTTGCGGGGTGCAAAGATAGAGTGCTTTTTTTGACCCGCAAGGGTTTTATGAAGTTTTTTTTTAAAAAAATAACGCTAAAACAATAAGTGGTTGAAATAGATCGTATTAAGTACAACCTTCTTTTATTCTTTAAGTCCCACTATATTCTGAATTGAAATATACCAGCATTCCCCTTACACTCATTTTAACTACAAAAGCATCGTAAAATGTATTTAATAAAACACCAATGAAAGGCTACAGTAATAGTTTAAACAAAAAAATGAGCCCAACCCTAACTTTAAGATCAGAAACCGAGACGTACAACATCGTTCTTCTCCCCCAATAAAGATTTACCTGTTCTGATCAAAATCAATCACCTCTATATCATTTATACCATTATCTCTCGCTCTGCCCAGCAATTATTTAATTTCTTAGCCACTCACTATACCCATAAAGGTTATTGAACATATCACTCATTTTTGATTAAATTTGGACTACTTATAAAAGACATTATTTAACTTACACAATTATTCATTCAATAGACTGATGTATTATGATAATCCGTGAAAACTCTGATCAATTTAGCTCGCACTGCGCTTCTATTAGCAAAAACCTATTTAGTTTCCCGCCAATTAAACTCCTTCTGTTGTTTCCATTACTAGTACTACTTCAAAGCTGTGGGGAGCAACTCCCTCCTGAACGTTCAACAGTAGCTAAGGAAGAAAAAAGAGAAAAATCAAATGTAAATGCCGATTCAGCAAAAAATCACAAAAGAATATCAGCGGTCACACCATCAAATAAAAAAGAAACGGATTCGAGTTTCGCTAGTCAGTTTTATCGATCCATCATCCTCCGAATCACTCCCTCATTAAAAAAACTGCAATTGATCAATAAAGGAAGGATGTCTTTCCCAGAATCACTAGCAGAAGATCTGGAAGGAGGAGAGAATGTTCCTCAGCTTTTCGAGTTACACAACATCAATACAACTATAGGTTTAATATTGCATCAACCTGCTCAACCCTATCCACGAACAATGGCTATGGTTCTTCCTTCCAATGAAGATAATTTCAATCATCCAATCGTTGACTATGAAATAGTCTCCGTAAAACACCGTGCTGTTCTCAGTGTGACAAAAAGCATTAGTGGACTCCTAACAGAAGGGCCTTTTGAACAATCTTTTTTTGCCCTAAACGGTTTTGGTCAAGGATCTTATCCCCTCTATACAAAAAAAGGTGAAGCACCTTTAACCGAGAAAGAGGAGCAACAACTTCTTACAACCTTATTGGAACAACAGGTACCCAGAGGATCATTCACTCGTGGGTGTCCAGAAGACATTACAATCAAGCAGCCCCCAAACTTACAGCTCGATTTTAATAAAAAGGGGATATTAAGTAAAACAAGATACACAGGTTTCACCACTGACTTTTTCTACTATTTCCCTTCACCATCCTCTTTAGCAGCTTTACCATTATCAAAATATATGATTTCGCCAGATGATAAACGCATCGAATCGGCTATTTCTAACGAAATACAGAAAACAAATTGGCAATTGAAGAAGGTTCATGGAAAGGATGTTCTCACCCTGGAAGCATCTTCTCCGCTTCTTCCAAGCGGCAAATTCTGTCAATAGAAAATGTAACGAACAGATAACGCTAACTGCCTACTAATACAAAGATTGGCTAGGAACGCCCCCATTCCACTTTGAAATTGTCAACCCAGACGTTTTCTTGACCAGAATTCCAAATGTAAACTTTGATCAAATCGCCAGGTAGAATTGTATCCTCCCATTTAAAAGCCGCAATGACATGTTGCCACTCTTTCTGAGGGCTGTAATAAGGAGCCAAATTTTGACCTTTCCACAAAATTTGCTCTTTATCTCGAGTTACTGTCAGTACAAGTACCGTTTCCGTTTTGAACTTAAACTTTCCATAAAAAGAAACTAACAATGATAATTCTTCACGTTGCTCTTCTAAAGGATGAGTATATCCAGAAGCGTATAAATTGTCAGGCGCTAGTTTTTCACTGAAACGACCAGAATAATATGTTGTTGAATCCAAAGTAAGATCGCTACCTGATTCTCCTTCAAAATTGTTCCAGTATAGTGTAATTGAGTCAGCGGGAGCAAGTATCTTCTTATTAATGTAAAAATCGTTTGTCAAACCTTTGATATTGAAATCGGCAATTCGTTTTCGGCGATCGTTAAGAACAGCATTCACCGTGTAATCATCATCGTTCGTTTCCACATAGATCAGGTAAGGTTTTTGATTACAAAACTCAATCAGCGTTCCAAAGTGGTTTTGCTTTGTCCGATCATAAAAATGCAGCTGATCATTAAAACTCAATAATTCTCTAAAGAGGATATCATTGTATACGTTAAAAACAAACCCCACAGTATCTCGATACCTATCTTCAAGTTTTAGCAACCGTTTTCTTAATTTCTCTATTGAATGGTTTCTGTGCAGCAGTAACACATTATGGTAAGAAAGTGATTCTTTGAGCCTTATTTTTCGATATTCATTGATGTTTTCATAAGCATTCGGATGATTGGTGATCACATACACACTGTCATGTTTTGACATTAATGAATCCAGTGCATTGTCTTGAAAATATGTATTATAATGAGCAATGTTGAATTTATCCAAGTAAGCTGTTACCCCATGTGGTTCGCAACCATCTATGACCACAGGAATATTTCTTTTGTATTGTGCTTTAAACTTTTTTACGACCTCAAGCGGTTGATAATAATAAGAATAGTATTGGTGATTCAGATCCTGAGAACGCTGTCCCTCAACTATATCTTTTTTTAAGTGAGCTTGCGCTCTACTCATTTCGTTGTAAAATGTAGATAAGGAATAAAACAACATCAAAAGAAGGAGGGCGTATTCGTAAAAAAAATTCCGTTTTACAAAAATATTTAACGTTCGAAATACCGCAATTGCAAACAATAGAGCATAATATGGTGCAAGAATAACAAAAACTCTTAGAGGGGCTTCACCACCTCTAAAAAACGGAAACACCAATGGCATAAAACAAAGCACTATCAGGATCAAGAGATTTCTTTCCACTTTTCGTTGTCGAATAATTAAAAAGACAAGGATTAATCCACATATCAAAAACAATAAGCGCCCGGACAACATTGAAGGGACCACATGAGAGAAGTACCTATCAAGTTTGGCAAAATTAAATGGACTCCCCCCCACCACATACTTGTTCAAAAACACATCCTCAAAAATGGGTATATACAATAGTAGTGCGATTAAAACACCCACGCTCATTGCAATAATTAACCACAAATACTTACCTCCTCTCACGAAATTTTGCCTCTCCCGCTTCACCTTTCGGAATGCATCCATGAATCCGTACAATCCAACCATGAACATCACACACACGATGCCGTAAATATTCGAAGGTATTGTATAAAACAAAAGTGCACTTAAAACAATGATGAAGATAATTGAGCGCTTTTTTGAAGATCTTAGATAAGATAAACTATAATAGACGATGCATCCGAGCAATAATGTGCTTAATCCATACCCTCTTATTTGAAGACTAAAATTGTAATAGGCCAATGTAGTCATCAAAACAATACAGCCCATTAGCCCAACTTGTCGGCTAAAAAACTTTCTACCTATTTTATAGGTTATAAAAAGACTCAAAAACGCGTATATGAATGGGATTATACGTAAAATGTAAGGTTTATCCATTAGCGTATGAATGGTATCCACGCCAATTAACTTCAGGTAAATGCTATTTATGAGGTTGAAAAGTATATGGTTATTCGGTACATGGTAATCTGTTACAATAGCTTCCAATGGTACAAAAGTAAAATGCTTCAACGTATAAATCTCATCATTCCAAAAATCTATATTTATATGCTGAAGCTGTATCACGAGGAATATCGTAAAAATGATGATCTCCGGAAGAATCATGGACCATTTACGGATCCATGAAGGCAGCTTTGTGTTAGTTTTCATGTGATACATGCTTTAGTCCTCAAATTTAAAAAGATTAAAGAGATAGTAATTTTGAACCTACTAACATTTATCTATTCCGTTCTCTTCCAAAATAATTGAATCTCACGTCTCACTATATCAACGATATTAGACCAAAAGTAAATAAGCTTATGCATTTTAACCTCTTTTCCTTAATTTTGCGCCCACATTATGAATCAGTACAAAAAAGTAGCATTATATACCTTGGGTTGTAAACTCAACTTTTCAGAGACTAGCACTATAGCTCGTAGCTTTGAAGACGCCGGTTATAGCAAAGTACACTTTAACGATTTTCCCGACATCTTTATCATTAACACATGTTCTGTTACTGAAAATGCAGATAAAAAATGTCGGCAACTCGTAAAAAAAGCGCGCAAAATAAATCCAGCTAGTTTTATCGCGATTATAGGGTGTTACGCGCAATTGAAACCTGAAGAGATTGCGGAAATTCAAGGAGTGAACCTCGTTCTTGGTGCAAATGAAAAATTCGATATTGTCAAGTATATTGAAAATCTAAATTCTATCGAAGATCAAACAGTGGCTTATGGAAAAATTAAGGAAGTAAGAGATTTTATTCCATCATTTTCTTATGGTGATCGTACGCGTTCTTTTCTTAAGATTCAAGATGGATGTGATTATTTCTGTACATTTTGCACCATCCCTTTAGCAAGAGGGAAAAGTCGAAACGCTTCCATTGCAGAAACTGTTAAGGAAGCTGAAGCAATTGCTGAAACGAATATTAAAGAAGTTGTTCTTACCGGTGTAAACATAGGCGATTTTGGTCAGGGTAGCGAAGAAAATTTTTACAACCTCATCCAGGAATTAGATAAAGTTGAAGGCATTGATCGCTTTAGAATTTCTTCAATCGAACCCAATCTGCTTAGTGATGAAATTATTGATTTTTGTCTCGATCGAGCGGATAAGTTCGTTCCTCATTTCCATGTACCCCTTCAATCTGGATCGGACGAGTTGCTTACGAAAATGCGTCGTAAGTACAACAGTGGTTTGTACACTAATCGCGTAGAACAAATCAAACGTCTTGCACCAGATGCATGTATAGGCGTAGATGTCATTGTCGGGTTTCCTGGAGAAACAGATGAAGAATTCATGAAAACCTACAATTACCTTAAGGATCTCGATATTTCTTACTTGCACGTTTTTACTTATTCTGAACGGGCTAATACAACGGCCAACAAAATGAAAGGTGTAGTACCTATGAATGTGCGAAAAGATCGCAGTAAAATGCTACATATACTTTCCGATAAAAAGAAACGTGCTTTTTACGAATCACAACTTGGTAAAAAAGGTACTGTCTTGTGGGAAAGTGAAAATCACGATGGGTGGATGCACGGATTTACTGAAAATTACGTCAAAGTAAAACAACCTTACAGTAAGGAAGCTGAAAACACGTTACAATTGATTCAAATGAAAAATATTAACTCCGATGGACTGGTGGGCGTGACTAAAGTGCCGGAAAAAGCTACAGCTTAACCATTATTGTTCAATTGGTCCTTCCTTGAACTGCTCGCCCTTTTTGCGCTCGTTATTATGAAAGAAATATTTGAGATCCAGTGCAAAAGTTGCTCCTTGAACAGATCCATAAGAAACAACACTGTAGGTATCATATCTATACTCAGAAGCAACAGTCATAAGTGGTGAAAAAGGAATGCGCCCAGATATTCCCAGATAAAAAATTCCACTCTTTCGCGTGCGATACTCAAAGCCTACATTAGCATTGGTATGGAAATTAAAAAATGAGCGACGCCGACCTTCAAAGATAAACAAGTGTTGTCCATTCGGATTCGTGAGGGAACGAATGTTAGAAGGATTATAATTTGCAGAACCTCCTATACTCGTATTCATATACAGCGATTCACCTAACTTAATGTAAACTAAAAAATTGACTGGTATCTCAAAGTTGATAAAACTCAATTCGTCTTCTGCAAAAACATTGGAATCAGGCAATGCATAATTCGCGCGAAAATTGCGTTTCGAATAATTAATTCCCGTTTCAATGGCGAGTAACTCTGATAACCCTACCCTTACTGCTGCACCATAGCTGTATCCATAGATAGGTGTAACAGTCGTGGTGAAGTCCTGCTCTTCCATATCAAATGGTCGGTCACCTACAATCCCGAGCGGTATCAATGGTTTAAATTGAAAACCAAAGAAATTTTCTGGTTGTTGTCGATATTGACTAAGAGTCACTGTGGACAGTCCTAATACAACAATTAATAACCAATATTTACAAAACTCAACCATCTATTTCTATATGCGCTTTGGTTTTTAGCTGATCTGGACGCGTGCAATATCCAATAAAAGCCAATACAACAGTTCCGATAGAAATCAACAGCAGGCTGTATCGAAAAACACGATTCCGAATTAAAAAATTACGATTACTGGCTTCTACCGCGTAATTGATCCGTTGAGTTCGTTCAAAATTGCGCTTGTGAATCCCAAAAAGTATATAATTTTTTTGACGCGCTTCCTCCTCCCCTTTTTCATACCAAATTTTCAGGGCTTTCAATTCACGCTCAAAATCAGTTGCTCTCTTCTCATCGGCAAATCGATAAACCACGTAATTCGGGTCTGTAGGATGGCGCACATAATTCACCAAACCCAGGTCAACAATATTTTCTACTTTTGAATCCACTCCGTAACGTATTCAATCGGTTTGCGTTGCCCTTTTGGCCATTCTCCTTCGGGATAACCTACATAAAAAAGCGCAAGACACTTATCCTTTTCACCCAAATCCAAAAATTCATTCATTTCAGGTGTATATATGAACTTTGGAGACGACCAAAAACATCCTAGACCATATGCCGTACACGTCAAATACATGTTTTGGATAGCGCAGGCAACAGCTTCAACCTCCTCTATTTCTGGAATTTTCTCTTCTGGCTGTCGTTCCATGCAAACTGCAATAACTGCTGAAGCTCTCGCAGGGCGTTCTGTCATTCGATTCAGTTTAATCGTTTTTTGCTCATCTTTTGGAACCTTCTTTAAATAAAGCTCTTGCATGAACTCCCCGAAGCGATCTTTACCTTCATCCATAAAGACTTTGAATCTCCAGGGCTGCGTCATCCCATGCGTCGGTGCCCAAATCGCATTATTTAACAACAATTCGATCTGTTCCTTATGAACCTTGCGATCACTGAAGAATTCGGGATAAATCGTTCTTCGATCCCGAATCAGCTCGTTAATCTCACTTAAATTATATCTCATGATCTTGACTATTCTTTAATTCATATTGCAAAGATAGAAGGAATTTGAAGTGTAGAAAATAAAAACGTCTCACGACCTGCTAAATTGTATTCCAGGCTATAATTCGAATACTTCCTTAACAATCCTGTCCTTTTTAAACGGCGGGGTGTAACGTTTCAAAGACTGTTCTGTTTTTCTTATAGCAAGAATTTCATCGGCATGTTCTATAGATAAATCAATGTCGTGAGAAGAAATAATGACCAACTTATTTTCCCGTTCTGCTAATTTTTTAAGCAACGCGAGTATTTTTTTTCGGTTCGCATAATCCAAAAAAGCAGTAGGTTCATCTAGTAATACCGCCTCAGTTGATTGTGCTAAAACTTTCCCAATCATGGCAATTTGTCGCTCCCCATCACTCACTTCCAAAGTGCTTTTACCCCCCAAGTGATCAATATTTAGTTGGTGTAAAATATCATCAATGATTGTATGATCACTTTTACTCAATCGATTGAGCATATTCGTGTAAGGTGCACGTCCCAGGGCTATCAGCTCTCGCATTGTCAAATGCTGTATACCAGAAAATCGAGAAGGCACAAACCCAAAAAGTTGATTTTTTGAACGGCGATTCATTTCATTTAAGTTGGTATCATGAATGAATATTTCTCCTTTCACTGGACGATGGATTCCTAACAATGTATTAAAAAATGTAGTTTTTCCTGCTCCATTGGGACCTATGAGTACGATTAATTTACCGCGTTTAAGCTCTAATTTTTCTACTTCAAAAAGTGGGTTGTTATGCCCAATTACTATTTCGTTTAATCTGATCATCAAAATTTCCGAATTATGATCCATACAACGACCGGTGCTCCTATAAGAGCCGTCAGCGAATTTAATGGCAAATGAATGGTTGAGCTCAATAACTGCATAGCAATATCACACAATACGATTAAAAGAGCGCCAACGATAATCGATCCAATAACGAGCTGTAAATGACTCGTCGTCTTGTAAAGCATTTTAACAATATTCGGAACGATCAACCCCACAAAGGCAATAGGTCCACAAAAAGCAGTAATAACACCAGTTAAAATAGCGGTAATCAACACAATAAAGAATCGCACCTGCCGCATCTTCACACCTAAAATGGTCGCATCCCGCTCACCGAGTACTAACAAATCCAGGGGTTTAACCACAAAAACGGTCATGATTATACCCAAAAGAACTAACCCCGTAAAAATCCATAACTGATCAACTGCTACGTTTTGTAGTGAACCAAAACTCCAAAGCATGAACGTTTTTAAATCATTGGGGTCGCTGTAGGATTGTATCACATTTACCAAAGCACCTGCAAAACTTCCAAACATAACACCAACAAGTAATAAGGAGATTTTATTCTTTACGTAAATAGAACAAAATAATATAAACAATCCCGCTCCGAGGGCACCAATCAACGCGGCAGTAACAAGACTCAAGTCATTTCCCACAAAAGAAGCACCAAGCATTGTGCTCAATGCCACCATCATACTTGCTCCTGAGTTGATTCCCAAGACATAAGGACCGGCCAATGGATTTTGAAAGAGGGTTTGCATGAGCAATCCGGCTACTGAAAGTCCTGCCCCTGCGAGTACAGCAGTCGTAGCTCGAGGAATACGAAAAGCCTGCACGATCAGTTCTGCCTCAGAATCTTTTTCGTGCCCCAATAAACCATTCAACAATTCTGAAGGTCCGAGGGTTACACTGCCTAATGTAAGATCATATACATACAACACTAACAACGCGATCAACAACAATGTGCTCATTGAAAAGAAGTATGTACGCGATTTATTCATGCTTCTACTAATCTGCTACTTTTTCATAAAAATAATAATCTTTCGACTCCATCACCTCAGGATGAAAAATGCGGATAAGATCCTTCAAAACCTTGTGGGGTGCAACAGCCGACTCTTCCCAAAAACAGTTAACGCGATCTAAATAGGTGTAAATCGTATTATCTTGATACGATTTGAGCTGAGTGAAATTAGTATTCAACTGACGCACAGCTTTCTTCGAGCTTGCAGCTACATTCAACCAATAATCAGTCGTTTGATTTTCAGTAATTGCTTCTTCTAGCGTTAAACTCAAACTTCCAGTACCTTTAGTATCTTTGTAAACATATTCCGCATTGGCATCCTTGAGCAATTTTGACATATAACTATCCCCTGCCGGTACGTTAAATACATCTCCGTATATCGTACCTACAAATACAGAAGGCACATCACTGATCATTGCTGACTTTTTCATTGCGGTAACATAGGACTCTTCTATAGCTTCAAATTCACGACGCGCGCTCTTCTCGCATTGAAAAAGCACACCAAAAACTTTTAACCATTCTGCTCGTCCCAAAGGATGAGTTTCTTTCCAATCATAATTCACCATACTTTCAATGCCTGCATGACGAAGTTTTTTGAGAATAGGAATGTCGCGTTTAAAACCGGAGTACATGATCAAATCAGGTGTATGCTTGATATAGATTTCCGGATCGGCCTGCCCCAGCTCACCAAATTGAATCCAATCTGGTTGTTCATCTGAGCCACACAAATAATCAGAACTGGAAACTCCAAGAATCTTGTCAGCCAACTGCAATTTTTTAAGCATACCCACATGAGTTGACGACAGCGCAGCAATCGATTGAATCGAGGGGCCTAAGTCAGTAATCGGTTCAGGTACTTTTTCTCCAATTCCATAAACAAAACACACCGAATCGTTCGATGGCTCCAAGACCTGAACTTCTGTGTAAAGTTCTTTTTCAATAATACGGAAAGCCTTTGCATACTGGTTTACCAAAGTATCTCCAGAAGAAATATCAGGTTGTTCTTTACTCGTTTCCGCAGTTTTTTCAGAACAAGAGAATAACGATAAAACCAAGAAAATAATGAAGTAATGACGCATAAAAACTTTTGGCAAAAATGAACAAAATTCGAACATTCCACAAATTCCATAAAAATTACTTAACTTTGAGGCACGTTCTATGGTAATTGATCAACGGATCAATTTGAAGAAGGAATCTTGTGAAAATCAAGAACTGTATCTGCAGCTGTAAGCTCTGAAGTTCTTTTCAAACATACCACTTTTCGTCAATGGGCGAATGGGAAGGTGAAAAGAATATGGAGTAAGTCAGAATACTTGCCAAGAATGCGTTTAAGGAGACTTCAGATTAAAGTCGGACTTATCATTTCTTGTCTATTTCATTCCACAGGTGAAATGAACACGTGATATTTCTTTCTAGGGAATTCCCCTAAACTGTAGTCTTCATTTTTTAATTTATGTTTAACTCTTTAAAAACGTAGAAAAATGAAGAATCGTTTACTTTTGGCAGGAGCGCTGCTTGCCGCAACATCTTTACAAGCGCAAACAATAGTTGATTTTGAAGATCTTACACTACCCGCCGTGGACACCTTTTATACGGGAGAGGATGAAAGCGGTCAGTATACCTCCAATGGGGTCGTCTTTGAAAACACGTATGAAACAACCAATTGGGGATATTCCTGGAGTGGGTTTGCTTATTCCAACATGACTGATGACCAAACCGCTGGATTTGGCAATCAATACAGTGCATTTGCAGGTTCAGGAGCTGAAGGTTCTGAAAATTATGCTGTTTATTACGATGGAGACACTTTAATAATGCCCGGAATTGGCGCGAATTTTGGGAACGTTGCTATTACTAATACAACTTATGCTGGAATCTCCATGCGAGACGGCGATCAATTCGCTAAACAGTTTGGCAGCACAACAAATGCCAATGGTGATCCAGATGGTACCAATGGCGAAGACTATTTTTATGTCACCGTTTATGGTTGGAACCAACAAGATCAACTTGTCGATTCTACAGAAATATACCTGGCAGACTATCGATTTTCCGATGACACAAAAGATTATATTCTTAAAGACTGGACGGAATTTAACTGGTCTACACTAAATGGTTCTAAGTACCTTACCTTTCGATTTTATTCATCTGATGTAGGTGAATTTGGCATCAACACACCTTTATATTTTGCCCTGGACAATCTGGAGTATCAGGAAAATTTTGCTGGTTTTGATCAAAAACAAAAAACATCTTTCTCTATGAGTCCAAATCCGGCGGAGGGTCAACTTAAGATTGAGAGTGCTGGAAGTGATTTTTTCATTCTCTCGAATACTGGGGAAATACTCATGACAGTAAAGGGTGAAACAACTTCAGTTGACGTGTCAAAGCTTCCTACCGGTCTTTATTTGGTCACGAATAAAAACAGAACAATTTCAAAAAAACTCATCATAAAATAAACGATGATACTATTGAGCACAGTATGCAATTTTTTGTTTGGGAAGCGAGGCGTACAGTCTCATCACTTCAGTCAATTCTGTGGTTATTGCATGCTGTGCTTTTTTTCATGTTTATCATTTGCCCAATCTGACACTTCGGAATACGAAGGGGTAACTGTCATTGGGAAACATGCGAAAATTGACGAACACAACAGCTATAATCGCCAAGAAATACAAGCATTGGCACCAGCAGACCTAGGCATACTGCTCAAAAGGGTTTCAGGAGCAACCATAGCTGATTATGGAGGAATAGGTAGCATGAAAACGATATCCGTTAGAGGGCTGGGTAGCACACATACTGGTGTACTATTAAATGGTTTCCCTCAAGCCAATCCGCAAAATGGTCAAACTGATTTAAGTAATTTTCAATTGGAAAACACCGAATCTGTTGCTGTATCAATTGCACCACTACAAAAAATTAAAGTTCCTGTATCCTCCCTGATGCAAGGAAACATGATTGCACTGGAAACCTTTCAACAGACTTTTGCTAATCGTCCTTTCATGGTACGTGCATCTACAACAATTGGCAGCTTTGGTCAACGCGAAGCCTATGCCGGTTTTAAACTGGGGAATCAGCGTCAATTTTTGAGTTCCTCTGCACAATTTCGCAGCTATGACGGTGACTTCCATTATACATTGCCACACGACAATTTAAACAAGGAACGCGTCCGCTCCAACAACAATTTAACCAGTTATAATTTTTCAATCGGGTGTGGAAAAAAATGGCGTACAGGGAAAAATATTCGTCATCGAGTTCGAATGACTAGTCAAGTAAAACACATTCAACGATCGCTTCCTGGAGCAGTCATTCTTTATAATAGTCCCACTAACGAGCAACTCACGACTCAACAAAAACAACTAGGAGGCGATTACAGCATATTCAGTAAACGCTTTCGTCTGAGAGCATTTGCGAACCTCAATCAGCAACAATTACGCTATTTCGATCCGGACTATTTGAACAACCAAGGGTTTATTGACAACCAATATGATAACAAGAATCTGCAGGGAGGTTTTCACGGTAAATGGACCTGGGATAAATTGCACCTTCATTTTGGGAGTGATATAGCGCTTCACCACCTCAATAGTTCTCGTAATCTTGGAGTTCCCCAACGAAGTACATCTATTTCTATGATTGGTGCTTCAAAAAAACTGAGCCATTTATCAGTGAATGCCACATTGTTTCACCATTCTATCAACGATCAAAATGCTCCGCTCACTCATCAATCAAGTTACAATCGGTGGAATCCACAATTTACTATCACTACCAGCGAAGAATTGTTGGACAATCTTCAATTTACACTGTGGTACAAGCATGCTTCTCGAGCGCCTACTTTTAATGAGCTGTATTATTCGCAAATTGGAAATACGACATTAATTCCTGAAGAGAGCCAGCAAATGAATTTTGGTTATATGTGGCTCTTTAATCAAAACTCAGTTAACGTGGCGGTGAAAGGAAATGTTTTCTATAATAATGTCCACAATAAAATCGTGGCTCTACCAACACAAAACTTATTTGTTTGGTCGATACAAAATGTAGGAAAAGTCCAGACCTATGGCACGGATTTATCCTTTGAATTAGGTGTGCAGATTTCACATGATCTGCGAATAGAGCTAGCAAGCTCAGTTACTCACCAATCCGTTACAGATCGCTCAAAACGTTCTAGCCCCAGTTACGGCGACCAGATCGCTAACACCCCGCGCTGGACCCAATCTAATGATCTTCAAATCAAGTGGAAGCAATGGACGCTTACGAGTTCTTCACTATACATCGGAGAGCGATATGCACTCAATGAAAACAACGTCACCAACCAGCTCGATGCCTACTTGGTTTTTGATGCGAATATTAATTATGCGTGGAAGATGAAAAAATCCCGCGTTTTAAATGTACAGGTTGGTGTAAAGAACCTGGCCAATCGCTCTTACTATCATATCAACTATTTTGTGATGCCGGGACGCAATTATTTTATCAAACTCGCTTATGAATTATAGACTTTATATCATATTTATAATAATCCTTACTGTAGCATGTAAAAAAGAAGATCCTCCAGTTAATGAGGAAAAAGATCATTTTTCGAATGGACTGTTGGTATTGAACGAAGGTCTGTTTCAGCAAAATAATGCCTCTTTATCATGGATCGATTTATCTTCTGAAGCAATAACAACGCAAGTGTTTTTTAAGCAGAATGAACGACCTTTGGGCGATACGGGTAACGACATGGCGATTTATGGTGGAAAACTTTACATCGTCGTCAATGCTTCGAGCACGCTAGAAGTGTTAAATGCCCGCACACTCAAGAGTATTAAACAAATACCGCTACAATATAATGGTCAGGGGCAACAACCTCGTCACCTGGCGTTTCACCAAAACAAAGCTTACGTCTCCAGTTATGACGGTTTCGTCAATATTATTGATACGTCAACGCTATCGATTAAAAATAGAATTGCAGTAGGTGAAAATCCAGAAGGAATCGCAATTGTGGGTGATCAATTATACGTCGCCAATTCAGGAGGTCTTAGCTATCCAGATGTTGATTCAACAGTTTACGCCATTGATCTTATATCTGAAACGGTAAAAGATACGTTTGTAGTAGGAAAAAACCCAGGTGATGTTGTTTCCGATAAAGAAGATGATATATATGTTGTCAAAAGAGGTGACTATGGCGATAGTGACCCGTCAGAACTGGTGAGAATAAGTGCCGCTGGAACGATAATGAATCTAGGAATTGATGCCTCGTTTATCACCAAAAAGAAAGACGTAATGTATATTTCACACTACAACTACGATTCGGGTGAAGGAACAGTCACCACATTCGATCTGTTGAATGAATCCATTATCTCCAGCGACCACATTAATGGTGCACAAGTAGAAACATTATACGGTGTTCACCCATCGTCATCAGAAGTTTTATACA
>CAJXMN010000085.1 GCA_913056215.1 uncultured Flavobacteriales bacterium
TGCGCAGGTCTCGATATGGACTTTAAAGGAAATCCGTTCGGTCCTATCCCTCACTTGATGGCCGCAGCAGAATATGTGACTAAAGTACATGCCATCTGTATGTCATGTGGAAACTTGGCCCAATTCTCTCATCGGAAAACGAAAGAGACAGAACAGGTCCTTGTAGGCGCTGTTGAAGAATACGAACCGTTATGTCGATCGTGTTATAACAAAATAGAACATTGAAATTAAACCTTACATATCAATTGCTTGCTGAGATCTTAGATGGAGAAGCTCATCTTCAAATAAAAGATGCTGAGATTGATGTGGTGTATTATGATACACGACTGATCTCACAGGGTCAAAAAGGAGTGTTTTTTGCACTTCAAGGTCACAAAAATGGACATGACTATGTCAAAGAGGCTTATGAAAAAGGAATACGATTATTCGTGGTTTCTAAGACCGTTGATCTTCCTGATGACGCTTCAATTATAACAGTAGAAAACACATTAAGTGCGCTTCAGACACTTGCTAAACATCATAGAACACGATTTTCGTACCCTGTACTAGCCATTACTGGAAGCGTGGGAAAAACAACGATCAAAGAGTGGTTGTACTACTTGATCAATGATCACTTTACGGTGGTTAGAAGCCCAAAAAGCTACAACTCTCAGCTCGGAGCAGCGCTGTCTTTACTCGAATTGAATGACGAATCCAATTTTGCCATTATAGAGGCTGATATCTCAAAGCCTGGAGAAATGGAATTATTGGAGGATATGATCGCACCGACATTAGGGATTTATACAGGAGTAGGCAAGTTCTATGCAGAAAATTTTAATGGAGTAAAAGAACATCACGCAGAACAGCTGAAACTATTCAAGCATGCGAATATTTGCTTTGCATTAGAGGAGTATGCCAGTCCATTGAGAAGAAGCAAGATAAATGCTGATCTCACTACGATGGACCAATGGAAAGATTTTGATATTTACGATTTTACGTTCCCTAAAAATGCAGCTCTTGTTCTTCACGTTGCTGATTTTCTGGGGGTTCATAATAAAGAGTTGAAGGAAAAAATACTTGAACTACCAGTTCTGCCTAATCGCATGGAAGTGTTTGAAGGACAGAACGGAAACTTGATCATTAACGACACCTACAATATTGATATTGATGCCCTGGAGCAAGCACTCAATTATCAGTTTTTTTCGAATGAACGTCAAGAAAAAGTAGTTGTGATCGATGTTTCTTATGTGGATGAAGATCGTCGAGACAGTATCACTGAAATCGTTAAAAGCTTTGATCCATCACAATTGTTTGTTTTGGATGAGGATAATGTTCTTCCTGAAGAAGTTTATAAGTTGAAAAACGCAAGTATTTTATTTAAGGGTTCATTTCGTTCCAATCTTTCCAAACTAGTTCAACGCTTTAAGAACAGAAAACACGAAACATGGGTAGAATTCAACTTGAAAGCGATCCAGCATAACATCGATGTATACAGATCTAAATTGCCACAAACGACAAAGTTGTTGGTGATGGTCAAAGCTTCATCGTATGGAACTGGAGATGCCAATATCCCGCATTTTTTACAACAGATCGGTGTAGATTATCTTGGAGTGGCTTATACGGATGAAGGAACTACATTGAGAGAACGAGGTGTTTCTTTACCTATTCTCATTATGAATACAGAAATGAATGCGTTCGACGATATCGTTAACTTCTGCTTAGAACCTTCAATTTTCTCATTGGATCAATTAAATGCTTTCATTAGTTACCTTGACTCGAAAGGACTGGATGATTACCCGATCCATTTGACGTTTGAAACTGGGATGAATCGCTTAGGTTTCTACCCTGAAGATGTTGAAGGTATCATTGATACTATAAAGAATACGAAGACGGTCCGCGTGAAAAGTGTGTATTCTCACCTTGCGGATGCAGACAATGTAGATACTGAATATACGCGCTCACAAATAGACAAATTTGGAGTAATCCGCACTGCATTTAAAGCAGCATTTGACCAACCGATTACCTTCCATATCTTAAACAGTGAAGGGGCAAGCATTTTTGGTCAAGAGGCAGGTTTCGACATGGTACGTTTGGGTATAGGAGTTTTTGGATATACTTCTCGTGCTGAGAAAGATGAGTTGCGTCCTTGTTTAAAGTGGAAAACAACCATCTCTCAGATTAAGACGATTGAGCCAGGAGAAACAGTCGGCTACGGAAGAACTTTTAAAGCTGAAGAAAAGATTCAAATTGCAACGTTACGAATTGGCTATGCTGATGGCTTTAGAAGATCACTCAGTAATGGAGTAGGGGAAGTATTCATTAATGGTCAACGTTGCCCGGTAGTTGGAAATGTTTGTATGGACATGACTATGGTAGACATATCGAATGTTGATTGCGAGCCTGAAGATGAAGTTGAGATCATCGGTGAAAACATAACCATGCAAGAGTTTTCTGAAAAAATGGACACTATTTCTTACGAAGTGATGACAAGTATCAATAAACGCGTGGCAAGGTTGTACGTGAGGTGATCATCAATTTAAGTTTATAGACTTAATATATGATCTTTATCATGTATTGAAAATCATTTTTAAAAGTGGTCACTTTAAGACCTACATTTGCTTCAATAATAATTTTAAAATCATTTCTAATGAAAAAAACACTACTAGCTCTGAGTAGCTTACTACTATCGATTGGAGTAAATGCTCAAATGAATGGTTCCTACACGGTTGGAGGAACAAGTCCAGACTTCGTCACAGTAGGCGAAGCGTGTGATACGATTATGTCTCAAGGAGTAACAGGACCAGTTACAATCAATATTCGAGATGGAGTTTATACGGACTCAATCAAACTTGTCAATGAGATCGTCGGCGTTTCGGACGTAAATACGGTTACTTTTCAGTCGGAAAGCATGGATGCTTCTGCTGTTGAAATAACGAATGCAAATTATCAAGCTGCATATTTGGATGGTGAGTTTGTTGATTACATCTTTATTGACAACCTTACACTAACAACTACTGCTTCTTCTCCAGCTATTGAAATTGATGGGGGAGTGAATGATGTTACCATTTCAAATTGTGTCATTAATGGTCTAGTAACGACTTCGACGACGTCTAGTTTATCGACAATTCATATAGAATATTCAAATTCTTTAATGAACGATAATATATTGATAACCAATAACACGATAAATAATGGATCTAACGGAATTTACTATTATGGAGATGATTTAACCAGTACTATAACGATCACTAACAATCAACTCAATGAGAATTACAGGAATGGAATGGAACTAAGGTACTACGGTACCGCTATTGTTAAGGACAATAAGATCCACAGTGACGGTAGTGTGTCATATGGAGATGCGATAGTGCTCTATACAGGTATGGTCAATTCAATTGTAGAAAGAAACGAGATTGTAAAACTGAATCAGAGTGGTGGTGCTGGTTTTGACCTGGATTACTTATCTGGATCAGCAATGTTTACAAACAACATTGTTTCAATGCCTGGATCATCTTGTGATGCAGTGTATGTAGATTATATGGCTGCGGATGTTTCTTTTTATAACAACACGTTTCGTGTAGGAGGGGATGTTTTCGATGGTTATTATGATGTTGAGTTCAAAATATATAATAACATTCTCATCAGTACTAACGGTGGAGATATTTATTCAATCGACTATAATAATGTGACAGTGGCTCCTGAAACAAATAATAACGCTGTTTTCACTACTGGTGATTTCGCATACCTTTACTGGCCTTATGATAGCTATTACACGCTAGTAGAATGGCAAGATCAGTTAGGGCAAGGTGAAAACTCATTTTATATCACTGATCCATTATTAGCGCAAGCTCCATCAGATCTGCACGCTTGTAGTGATTCACTGATTGGAACAGGGATGTACCTTCCTTCTGTTATGATAGATATAGATGGCGAAAATCGACCGGATTCTGTTGGTTCAATTGGTGCAGACTATTTCAATATTGATGGTTCTGTTTTCAATGGCTTTGACCTTGAAACTTGTGATGGTGTGCCTTTAACACTTGATGCAGGGGAGGCCGATAGTCATTTATGGTCGACAGGAGAAACGACACAAACAATCAGCGCAAGCAATTTCGGTGAATATAGTGTTGAGTGGACGAACTCATGTGGATCGTATGCAGATACGGTAGTGATCAACGATATCACTCCTGTTGCTGACTTCTCTTCTATACAATCATTTTTTACATTTCAATTCACGAACAACTCTCAAAATGGAACAAGCTATTTATGGGATTTTGGTGATGGATCAACAAGTACTGATGAAAACCCAGTTCATGTTTATACATCGGAAGATACCTATACTGTAACATTGACGGTTACTAATTCTTGTGGTACTGATGAAATGACAATGATTGTTACTTCGTCATCAGTAGGATTGGAGTATAATGATTTATCAAATGGGAAAATTAATGCTTATCCGAACCCAACAAATGGAGAGCTTATGATTTCTTTTGAAGATGAGCTGGATTCTGCTGTAGAGTTTGTGATCACAGACCTAAATGGAGCTGTCGTTTCGAAAGTATCTTCTGATCAAAAAGACACGAAACTAGATCTATCTGCATTGGTGAAAGGAATCTATATTGTTTCGATTCAATCAAATGAGTTTACAGCTCAAAAACGTATTATTAAACTCTAGTTTAATAGCGTATTTAAATAATGAAAGCACTGCCTGAGGGCGGAGCTTTTTTGTTTTACAATCCACTTTCATATATGTTACATAGCAGGTAAAAAAACGGCTTAGAAAATTCCAAGCCGTTTTATTATCAATATCTATTATATTGCTGTTATGCCATTTTGATAATCACCTTACCTTTGGCTCTTCCAGTTGCTAAATGCTCGTATGCGTCGATACCATCTTCAAAAGAAAAAGTCTTATCAACGACTGGTTTTATTTTTGAATCTTTAACCATTGAGGAGATAGAGTCAAGTTGATCTCCATTTGGTTGCATCCAAGTAAACTTGTAATCTGCTGATTTATCATCGATCAGTTTTGCCAGGTCTTCAGGGAGTTGGTACTCTTCCATACCCATCACGGCTGCTGTTTCTTCATCTGGAGCGCCAACAATTGTTGTGACTTTGCCACCTTCTTTAATCATTTTAAAGGCATCTGTTGTGTATTCCTCTCCCAATGTGTCAAACACAATGTCTAAATCTGAAACAACTGATTTATAATCTTCTTTTTTATAGTCGATCACTCGGTCTGCACCAAGGTCTTTAACCCAATCCACATTTTTAGTACTTGTGGTTGTGTAAACATAGGCTCCCTTCGCTTTTGCATATTGAATAGCGAAACTTCCTACGCCTCCAGAACCAGCATGAATAAGAACTTGATCACCTTCTTTTAAACCAACGCGTTCCAACGCTTGAATTGAAGTAAGACCAATTAAAGGCAGTCCTGCAGCTTCTTCGTGAGAGATATTGTCTGGTTTTTTAGAAACTATAGTAGAATCAACAGCTACGTATTCTGCTGCCGTTCCCATTTGCTCATGTGGAACTCTTGCATAAATGTTGTCTCCTTTTTCAAGACCAGTAACATCCTCACCGAGTTCAACAATTTCTCCACTCACGTCAAATGCAATTGTACAAGGCATATTCAATGGGACCATCTCTTTCAATGCTCCATTCGCGAGTTTAAAGTCAATTGGGTTTAGCCCTACTGCTTCTGTTTTGACCAATATGTTATTACCCTTTACTGTTGGTTTTTCAATTTCGTTAAAAGACAATGCGTCTTTTAACTCTCCATATTTTGTAATCTGTAATGCTTTCATAATCTTTCGTAATTTTATTAATTAATAATGTTTGTCAGCAGATGCATTCAGCGCATACTGCTCTTATTCTTTAGTAGTAAATTGATTAGGTCGAATTCACTTAATACCCTGTGTCTTACTTGAAAGGATTTTTATCCATTCATTAAGCATCTCTTTTAATTGTAAGACATCAGACAACTCGATATTCTCTGAGAGCAGTTCATGAAGTAGTTTTTCGGGAATAGGTTTTGCCTCACTCTTCAGCTGCTGCCCCTTTTTTGTAAGCTGAACAACTACGATACGTTCATCTTCTTTGGATCGCGAACGTTTTAAAAGTCCTACTTTTTCCATTCGTTTTAATAGCGGAGAAAGCGTATTGGTTTTGAGCATCAGTTTCTCCGAAATTTTATTCACCGATAATGTGTTGTTCTCCCACAATACCATAAGTACAAGATACTGTGGGTAGGTTAAGCCCATTTCATCTAAAAAGGGTTTGTACGCCTTGGTAATTAATCGGGAGGCGGAATAAACCGGAAAGCAGATCTGATTTTCCAACTTTAAATTTGAATCACTCATGTGCTGTAGAATTTTGATTATTACGCGTTTTCCATGCTTTCCATGATCCTGCGGACCACAATGCCCAAAGGATTAGCACGGGTTGAAAAAATAGGCGAATTAAACGGGATCGGTCTGAGTCTAAAGCTCCAAAAGCATCTTTGCCATCCATATACTGTGCTACATTACCAGGGAAAACCAGAACGAAAAAGATAGCAAGAGCCCAGCCAAAATTAACACGTTGATTTTTCCAAAATACGAGTCCTAAACCGAGCAACATCTCTACTATTCCTGATAAGATTACAACAAGATCCTTGCTGAGGGGTACCCAATCCGGCACTTGCGCTTGAAAGTCAACTCTGTTAAATGTAAGGTGGCTAACACCAGCATAAACCATAAATAATGCTAGCAGTATACGAAATATGTTCTGTATTGTTGTTGTTTGAATATAGCTTTTCATTAAAAAGTCGTTTGCGTTAATATCGTGCACGATACAAAAATACAAATTTTTTATCGTTAACTAAACCTTATAGTGATAGATTAAGATTTTTTAGATGAGACTTTCACTTATGGAGGATATAAAGTTTATTCACTGCCTTTATTCTACAGATTAAAGCAAATTAGACTCTCCATTCATAAAGCGTTCTTTTAGTCTTTATTTATTTGCATTGAACCGAATACTCCAGATTTTGAAATGTTTCTTCGCTCTTTGAGAGGTCTTCAAGCTTAGATCCTTATTCCCATCACACACAAATCATCCAACTGCTCCAAACTTCCTTTCCATTCTTCAAATGACTGTTGAATAAGCAATTGTTGTTGTTCCATACTTTCATCTTGAATAGAAAGCAAGCGTTTTTTAAAGTTTCCGGATTTAAACTTTTTACCTTTTTCTCCACCAAATTGATCGGCAAAACCATCGGAGAACAGGTAAACGGTGTCTCCATGATCGAGTCGTACCTCATGGGATGTAAAGGGTTGCTGGTCCTCGTAACTACCAATGGGCTGCTTGTCAGCTTTTACCTCTTCCACTTTATCACTTTCATTTTTGATAATCCAAAGGGGATTGTTGGCGCCCGCCCATTGCAAAACAGAATGAGAAACAGAGTGAGAATGAGGGTCGCTATCACGCTCCGCTCTCCCACTGTGAGCGACTGAAAGGAGCGAAATATCCATGCCGTCCTTGACCTGACTGTCTGTTTTTGCAAAAGTGTCAATGACCAATTCGCGGGTGACATTCAAAATCTCCGCTGGATCGGTTTTGCCCATCTCATTGACCGCCTTGTTGAGTGCATTGGCACAAACCACACTCACCATCGCTCCCGGCACACCGTGACCCGTACAGTCTGCAACTGCAATAAAAGTGTGAGTGGAGGTGGTTTCCATCCAGTAAAAATCACCACTGACGATGTCTTTGGGTTGAAAAAAGACGAACGACTGATGGAATTGCTGTTTGATTGCTGCTAAAGAGGGTAGAATTGCATTTTGCAAGCGTTTGGCGTAGTTGATGGAATCGAGGATCTCGGTGTTTTTTTCTTGTACCAGCTCGCGTTGTTCTTCGGCTTTTTGATGTTCTTGTTGCGCGTAATCGCGTTGCTTTTCAGCCACCGCTTTTTGCTCATCAACGGATTTCTTCTGTTCTTCAATAACGCGCTTTTGTTGTTGTGTTTTGCGGAAGCGATTGAATATAAAACCACCAAAAATCAGCAATAAACCAATGCCGGAGTACAGGGCGTAACGTTGGGTTTGCTCGCGTTCCAATTCTGCAACCTGCGCATCAATTTTTGCTTGTTTCACTTTACGTTTTTCCGCTGCTTTGATCGAGTCAGCTTCTTTTTGTTTTTCGTATTCGTATTTGTACTCCTGACGAATGACTGCTTTTTGGTTTTTTTCAGATTCAATGCTATCGCGATAGTTGATGTACAATTCATACATTTCGAGCGCCTCATCATAGCTACCCATTTCTTTGTATTCTGACCACAACGTTTTAGAGGCATCTCTGGCTATTTTGATAGAACCTATTTTCTTAGCGAGTTCAAGTGATTTTTTACAATATAATATCCCTTTTTTAAGATCCCCTTTCTTAAAATAGGTGCCGCCTAAGTTGTTGTGTGTACCCGCTATGCCTCGTTGATCATTCATTTTTTTACGTATCGTTAAGGATTGATCGAAGTAGTCAATTGCTTTGTTCAGTTTATTGCGTTTCATGTAAACATTCCCGAGATTGTTGAGCAGCCCTGCAATCCCTCTGTTATCGTTAATTGTCTTTCGAATTTCGAGACTCTTTGAGTAGAATTTCATCGCTTCATCATGTTTCGATAGCTTTTCATAAACGGTTCCGATATTGTTCAATGACGATGCAATACCTTTCTTGTCGTTTAATGATTCTCTGATAGCTAAACCGTTGTTTAAGTATTCGAGGGCTTTTTCATGCGCTCCAAGATCTTTATAAATGATGCCGATATTATTCAAAGAAGCGGCGATGACCCGCTTATCACCAAGTTCCTCTCGAATTTTCAAACTCTTTGTATAGTATTTAATAGCTTCTTGATAGTTTCCAAGTTGTTTATAACTTGCACCTAGGTTGTTAAGTGCATGGGCAGTGCCTTTTTTCTTGTTCACTGCTTTCCAGAATTGTAAACTTTTCGATAAATACTCGATCGCTAGTTGATAATTTCCTTGTATATAAGAGCTCGCGCCTTGAATATTTAGCCCTCGCGCCATAAATTCTTTAACCCCTTTCTCTTTGGCAAAATTATAGATGATTTGGCCCCAATAGAAGGCAGAATCAGGTTTAGTATAAAAATAACCTTCTCCACCGTAATGATCTAATGCTCTCAGACGAGCGATGTCAGGTAACTTTTCATTATTCCAAACCCTCAAAAGAGAATCTGCTTTTGACGTAGGCATATCGGGTTGCGAAATACCGTAGAAGACAAATAGCATCAAAAAAAAGCAATAAAAAAAGTACCTCATACGTACACAATTATATTGAACAGTTGCGGGCCATTAAAAAATGCCGACTTCAACTAAAGTTGTATCCCGAAAGTACTAAAATATAGTTAATTACGAAGTTGATTCATTGCGAATATTTTTTCACCTTGACGCTTCAATAGTTGAAAACTAAAAAGTAAAGCGCATCGGGATGATCGCTGTTAAAAATATCAACTCATTCGAGTGTCGGGAATGGGCTTTCGAGATTTCGACATACCTCGACAGGTTCTGCAGGGGCAGCTCATCGCGTACCTCAGCCCTCATCCTGAGCTTTTTAATTACTATTCACCACTCGTTCCTCTTGCCGCATGCTCACTACTCCCCGCCTCTTGCTCAATTCTCTCTTCCCCCTACTGTTCGCCCCACATATTAAAACAGACCACCAACCACAATTTATTGAACAGATGAGATTCACCATTCAAAAAGCGTTCTTTCAATTGTAGAATTGCTTCTACGTTATAAAAATCATACTGCGCTAAAACCTTTGCATTGACGTAGTCCTCTAGTAAAAATCGTAGGTCATCCGATAGCCATTGTTGCAATGGAATACCAAAACCCCATTTTGGACGATCAAAATATTCCTTAGGAACGTAATCGTAAAGTACCTGCTTCAATAACCACTTTTGCGTTTTGCCCTGCACTTTTAGTGAAGAATCCAGGTTTAGTGTGTACGACACGATATTGTGATCCAACAAAGGCACACGTGCTTCAATACCGTTTTGCATTGTGACGCGATCTACTTTGGTTAAAAGATCGTCGGGGAGATAATAGTTGAGATCGTAAAACGCTTGTTGTTCAGCAGCAGATAACTTTCGTTGGAAGGAGAGGCGATCCCGTGACTCTTGGTGGCTGAATTGAAAATAGTGATCGCACTCCCTTGATGAGTAAAATGATTGGTCGACTGAAAAAACGTGTTGATTTAAATTATGACGGAGACCATAGTTAAAATATTCCCCAGCACGTTCCCATCTTTCTGGGGGCATCTTTTTGAATCCTGTTTTTAGCATAAATCGGCTGAACTGCACCAATGGGTTTTGTAAACGTTGTTTCCACGCATACCGTCCATATCCCAGAAACTGCTCATCACCACCGTCTCCTGTTAAGACCATCGTGACGTTGTCTTTTGCTAATTTTGAAACGAGATAAGTAGGAATCGCAGAGGTATCGGCATAAGGTTCGTCATACCATTCTGGGATCTTAGTGATCAGATCTTGAGCATCTTTTTGCGATACCGTATATTCATGATGATTCGTATTTAAATGCTTTGCGACCTTCTGAGCATGTTCGCTCTCGTTGTATTGTGCCTCTTTAAATCCAATGGAGAAAGTGTTGATGTTTTGTTTTGCCCGATCCTGTGCAACAGCTGCTACCGTTGAAGAGTCGATTCCACCGCTGAGAAAAACACCATAGGGAACATCACTTTTTAGACGCAAATCTACACTGGTTTGGATGAGGTTGTTTAATTTCTTTTTGGCTCCAACCCGATCCAACACTGTATTTTTTTCGATTTGGTCGGAAAGGCACCAATATTTCTTTTTTGCTAAGCCCCTCGGATCGAGCATTATATAGGAGCCCTGTTCCAGTTTATGGATATCGTGGTAAATAGTCATTGGGGTAGGAATAAAACCGAGCTGGAAATATTGTGCAATTGCAGCTCTATTCCATGCTTTGGTATTCGTGAAAGCTGTTAAACCTTTAATTTCTGAAGCAAAAGCAAAGGTCTTTCCATCCCAGAAATAATACAGCGGTTTAATTCCCATGCGATCTCGAAATAAAACGAGCGATTTTTCTGTTTCGTCCCACACCGCTAAGGCAAACATACCGTTGAATTGATCAACACATTCAGCACCCCAATGCATGTAGGCTTGTAGAACGACCTCTGTATCTGATGAGGTCTTAAATGCAATTCCTTCCTTTTCAAGGGTTACTTTTATTTCTTCAAAGTTGTACACTTCTCCATTAAAAACCAGCGTGAAGCGACCAGAAGGGTCCGTCATGGGTTGATTGGCAGCAGCAGAAAGATCGATGATACTCAAACGGCGATGCGCCAGTCCACAATGCATAGAATCACTCAAAAATAACCCATCAGCATCAGGACCACGATGCGCGATGGCTGCACTCATTTGTTTGAGTTGAACCTCGTCGACCGAGCCATTCAATGAAACTATTCCAGTTATTCCGCACATATTCTATAGCAACGAAAATACGATTAATTGAAAACTTTTTTGAGTTGTGCAAGGTCAGTTTAAATTAATATCGTAATATTGCAATATATAAATTATAAATATGGGAGTATCGAAAACAGACTTGTTTACTGATGAACAAAACGACATAGCGGTCATAGCTAAATGCATTGCTCATCCGGCAAGAGTAGCTATTCTGCAGTATTTGCTAAAGAAAGATTCATGTGTAAATACCACACTTGTTGGAGAGTTGGGGCTGGCGCAAGCCACTATTAGTCAGCACTTGCGCGAATTGAAGAATGCTGACATCATCCAGGGGACGATTGAAGGTAAATCCATGAATTATTGTATTAATCCAACGACCTGGTCACACATGAAAGAAATATTCAACGGAATATTTGATCAACATCCCTGCTGCCAGGAAAGTGATTGTTGCTAAGAATGTCTCACTTCAATCCCGATAGAATACTGACGTTTCGTTTCACTGCAGTCAGAATCACTCGATTTCCGTGAGAATGATGTTTAATGAATTTAGAAAAACTAATTACAAATCACGATTAACAAATAACGAAAGACATGAAACTATCAGAAGTAAAAAACACACTTGAAAACCTTGATGAGGTGAAATTCAAACTACCTAACGGGAATACAGTTCCTGTGCACTTTCACGTAACAGAAGTAGGCGCTATTACGCGTCACTTTATTGATTGTGGAGGAACAGAACGGTTAGAAAAAGTAGTCAACTTTCAATTGTGGGAGGCAGGCGATTTTGATCACCGATTAGCTCCACAAAAATTAAGAGACATTATTAGTTTATCTGAAGATCGTCTTGGACTTGGAAACCTTGAAGTAGAAGTAGAATATCAGCAAGATACGATAGGTAAGTTTGATTTGGACTTTATTGATGGATCCTTTCAACTTAAGAGAAAACAAACAGCTTGTTTAGCGCAGGATAAATGTGGTATTCCAGAGGACAAACAGAAAAAGCCACTCGCTGACCTTGGAACCAATAATTCAAATGCTTGCGCACCGGGGAGTGGATGCTGTTAACCACGATCATATTTGCAATAGAAAACATAAAAATATTGAAGGAGCTTCCAGATACATGAGGTTATATGACTGATTAGAAGGGACTATAACCGATAACCGAGAACGAGGATTGAGGACGAGGGCTGAGGCACGCATTGAGCGGACCCCTGCAGAGCCTGTCGAAGTATGTCGAAATGCTCTCGAAGCCCGAAGTCCGAAACCCGAAGCCCTCTCTACGGAACAAAAAGAATAAACAAAAAACACCATGGGTAAATTTGAAAAATACTTAACCCTCTGGGTGATAGCTTGTATTGCAGCAGGAATTGGATTGGGTTATCTGTTGGAAAATCAAATAACTGTGTTAAGTGACTGGAACATTTCTACGGTGAATATTCCGGTAGCTATTTTAGTGTGGTTAATGATTTATCCAATCATGGTTCAAATTGACTTTAGTTCGTTAAGGGATGTGACCAAAAACGTAAAAGGCTTGGCGTTAACCGTAGTGGTCAATTGGTTGATTAAGCCGTTTTCAATGGCCTTTTTCGCATGGCTGTTTTTTGATCAGATCTACGCCGCTTTTCTTTCGCCTGAGGATGCAGAGCAATATTTGGCTGGAGCAATTCTATTAGGAGCAGCTCCTTGTACAGCGATGGTTTTTGTGTGGTCTTATTTAACGAAGGGAGACGCAAACTATACGTTAGTTCAGGTTTCGGTAAACGATCTGATCTTACTTGTAGCCTTTATCCCTATAGTTGGTGGACTATTTCATCTTTTCGGAATAGAGGTGGTTAATGCTGATCAAGAGTTAGGAATACCTTATAAGGCGCTTGCTACTTCTGTTATCGTTTTTGTGGTTATTCCACTACTTTTTGGCTACTTGTCGAACCGTTGGTTGATGAAAACAAAAGGTAAGGAGTGGTTTGAGAATAAATTTCTGGCTGCTTTAAAGCCTGTTTCAATTGTGGCGTTACTGACAACACTGGTACTGTTATTTGCATTTCAAGGAGATAAGATCATCGCTGAACCAGTCAATATTTTACTGATAGCTATTCCGTTAACGATTCAAACGTATTTCATTTTCTTCATTGCATGGTTTATTGGAAGGTACATTAAGTTAAAACACAATGTATGTGCTCCTGCCGCAATGATTGGAGCCAGTAACTTTTTTGAATTAGCGGTTGCCGTGGCTATTATGTTGTTTGGATTGAATTCTGGTGCGGCTCTCGCCACGGTCGTCGGTGTATTGATCGAGGTTCCTATCATGTTATCTTTGGTGGCAATGGCAAACAAATGGAAGTATTAAGTCGATGTTTGAAAGAGTTAAGAAGTACTGTAAAGTTAGAATTCAAGAGTTTGATCAGATATCAGAGGATCGAAAAGAGCAACTAAAAAAAGTAAGTAAATACATAAAAGATCACGATCATCCTCAATTGATTTTCGTTTGCACCCATAATTCGCGTCGTAGTCACTTTGGGCAGGTTTGGGCAACCATTGCGGCGGAGTATTACGGGTTGGTGAGCGCTCACTTTTACTCTGCAGGTACTGAAGCTACTGCGTTTCATCCAAATGCAATTAAGGCGCTTCAAAAAGCAGGATTGCATGTTCAAAGTGCTGAAAACGAAGAAAATCCAATTTATTTGGTCAGTTTTGAGAAAGATTCTTCGATAAAAGGTTATTCTAAAACGATCGAACACGAGTCACTTCCCAAATCAAACTTTGCTGCAATTATGAACTGCGGACATGCAGAAGAAAATTGTCCATTTTTACCGGGAGCTGACCTTCGTATTCCGATCACCTATGAAGATCCTAAAATTAGTGATGGGACATCAAAAGTTGAAGAAGTTTATGATGAGAGATGTGCACAGATTGCAAGGGAGTTATTTTACATGATGAATAAGGTGTCATATGAAGTAAGCTCTAATGCTTGGTAACCAAAAATAATTTACAGAGTGCATAATGGTTTTATACAGTAGGTGGATTACTAACCTCACTAATTCTCGATAAGTTACGTACATTATTCATGTGCTGTTTACTCTCATAAAATATCTTTCTGCATGATTCTAATGTAATTCATGATTTTTAGACTTCATCTTTGTTCAAGGGCAAACGCATTTAAATATAGATTTCTTTTTTTAGTTGATTTAGTAAAATTAAAGGCCTTTTTGCTATGGATTTCTTTTGCCACGGGTTTCAACCCGTGGAAAAGAAAATAGAGGAAAAACTTAATATCAACAAAATAAAAGCGTTTTTCATTGAACTAGTAAACATCCAGACAGGTATTAAATATTAA
>CAJXMN010000086.1 GCA_913056215.1 uncultured Flavobacteriales bacterium
CAGGAGAAAGAGGAAGGAAAATGTATCTATTCTGGAAAACCTTCCACTGGTCGTGTTTTATTTGCAAAAGCATATTGATTTATGACGAAAAAGAAAAAAACTGAATTAGGAAAACTACTCGAGGATCGTTCTTTACTCAAACAAGACGTTTTTGATAAAACGGGTGAGATTTATCAAGAATTTAAAGATGTCATAGAGAAAAAGCTGGCAACCTTGCGAGAAGAAGTGCCAAATGAACGTGTTCGACTGAAGTATGATACAAATGGTGACTTTGAAACTCACGCATTCATTGGAAGTGATGTTTTGGTTTTTAATATGCATTCAAATGTATTTACCTTTCCAAAGGAACATGGTGTCTGGAAAAACTCTTATGTTGAAAATGATAAAGATCGCGCGTACTGCGGAGTAATCAATATTTATAACTTTCTCGCAGATTCATTTCTACACAATCGTCTGAATGATGCAGGTTATTTGATAGGTAGAATATTTGTTAATAAAGACGCCCATTATATGGTTGAAGGTAAAGGTCAACTGGGTTTCTTATTTAAAGATTTCAAAGGATCGAGTTTCGATGAAGAGTCTATGTTGAAGGTTCTAAATGCGGCTATGCAACACGCTATAGAGTTTGATTTACAAACCCCACCATATGAAAACGTTCAATTGGTTAATGTGATGCAAATAAAAACCTTATCATCTACTCAGGAATTGAAAACAGGTAAGCGTCTCGGTTTTAAATTTAAGTCGGAATTCGATTGATCGTAAATGTTTAGTCACTTCTCCTGAATTATCTCTGATACGAAAATTCTGATTTGAATGAATCTATCTTGATCAATATGAGTTACTTTTGAACGTTTCTGTCGATGGGTTAACTCGAATATAATTTAGCTAGAAAAAAATATTTTAAAATTTAATGACTCTTTCTTTGTAATAACGCAAATTGAAATTATATTTGCACTCCGATTTTTGAAATAATTAAACAATTTGGCCCATTCGTCTAGTGGTTAGGACATCAGGTTTTCATCCTGGAAACAGGAGTTCGATTCTCCTATGGGCTACTAAGTTTGAACGTAAGTTCTTTGTTTTTATAATGGCCCATTCGTCTAGTGGTTAGGACATCAGGTTTTCATCCTGGAAACAGGAGTTCGATTCTCCTATGGGCTACAATTTAAAATATTTAATTTAAAGTAAGTTATGGCAAATCATAAGTCAGCATTAAAAAGAGTAAGATCAGACGAAGCGAAAAAGGAACGCAACAAGTATCAGCACAAAACTACGCGTAATGCTATTCGTGATCTACGTGCTACAACGGATAAGAAAGAAGCTGAAAAGCAGTATCCGAAAGTCGTTGCTATGCTCGATAAATTGGCAAAGCGCAACATTATTCACAAGAATAAAGCCGCCAATTTAAAGTCAGGGCTTGCAGCACACATCGCTTCGTTGTAAGCAATTAAAAATTAAAACAATTAAAGGGAGCCCGTAACGGCTCCTTTTTTTGTTTAAAAAAATACAGAGTACCAATTTAATTTAGGATGTAAACCCTATCTTTGACATTATGCAATTCAAAAACGATTTACTTTTAAGAGCAGCAAAAGGGGAGGATATAGAACGTTATCCTGTTTGGCTTATGCGGCAAGCAGGTAGGATATTGCCGGAATATCGCGCAATTAGAAATTCAATCAGCGGTTTTAAGGAACTTGTTGAAACTCCTGAGTTGGCAGCGGAAGTTACAGTGCAACCGGTCGATTTGCTGGGCGTTGATGCTGCTATAATTTTCTCTGATATCCTGGTGATACCAGAAGCGATGGGGCTGACTTATCAAATGATAGAAAAGAAAGGGCCTCATTTTGAGAAAACTATTCGAAACGAGGATGACCTCAAGAAATATGGAGAAACAAACTTCGATGTTGAAGATCGTCTGGGGTATGTTAAAGAGGCGATCGAGCTCACCGTAAAAGAATTAAACGGGCGCGTTCCGGTGATTGGTTTTGCTGGTGCTCCATGGACTATTTTCTGTTATATGGTTGAAGGTGGCGGATCAAAAACATTTTCGAATTCAAGAAAACTTTTATATACAAATCCAACTTTGGCACATGACTTGTTAAGTAGAATAACAGATCTTACGATACGTTATTTGAAAATGCAAATTAAAGCTGGAGCAAACCTCGTTCAAGTGTTTGATTCATGGGCTGGGATTTTAGGTCGTGATCAGTACAATGAATTTGGTTTAAAGTACATGAATCGCATCGCCGACGCTATTGATGAAGTGCCTGTGACGCTATTTGCGAAAGGAGCCTATGCTTCCCTTCCTCACTTAGCTACATCGAATTGTGAAACGATTGGTCTCGATTGGAACATGGATCCCTATACGGTACGTGAAATGGTGGGGGAAGTGAAAACATTACAGGGGAATCTCGATCCTTGTGCACTGTATGCCAGTCATCAAGATGTTGAAAAAATGACGAATTCCTTGCTCAAAAGCTTCAAAAGTAAAAGACATATCGTAAATTTGGGTCACGGTGTTTATCCCGATATTGACCCGGATAAAGTACGAACATTTATAAAAACCGTAAAAAGTTATGAACTGTAAAACAAATTATATGAAACGATTGATGCTAGCATTACCGATGATGGCGATATCATTCTCCATGATGGCTCAAGAAGGTGAGAACCTTGTAGAGAATCCTGGGTTTGAAGATGCTAAAAATAGAAAAGTAAGACGATTGGGGGATATGAAACGCGCTGAAGGTTGGGTTTCTGCCACTGGTAATCGGGCTGACCTTTTCTCGGCAGATGCTAAAATGCCTGACGTGATGACTCCTGACAATGTTTATGGCATGGAGGAACCTCGTGAGGGTATTAATTATGGCGGGATTATCAGCTATTCCTACCGTGAAAAAGAGGATCGTACTTATATCACTTCTAAGCTAAAATCGTCATTAAAGAAGGGGATGCGCTACAAAGTACAGTTTTATGCTTCTCGAGCGGAGCTGGCAAAATATTCTGCCAATCGATTGGGGGCACATTTCTCTAAACGTGCACCAGGAACAGATGAAAAAGTACCAGCACTTATACTGGAAACACATGTCGAACATCCTAAAAAAGAAATGTTTGACGGCGATTATGGATGGGACCTTGTTTGTGGAGAATATACTGCAGAAGGTAACGAGAAGTATATCACACTTGGTAATTTTACTTCTGATAATGATGTGAAAAGTGAAAGAAACCGTAAGCCAAGAGGGATCCGCGGTAAGCAAATTATTGCCGCTTATTACTATATCGACGATATATCAGTACAGTTGTTAGGCCCCAACGAACGTTGTGACTGTAATTATGCTGATGAAGCAGAGCTTGAAACTTCTACGGTTTATCAGCGTTCTCCGCAGATTACGAAAGAGATGACAGTCGCAGAGAAAATGAAAGAATTCAATGTGTTCTACGCACGCGGTCGTTACGATGTTCGAAAAGACGGAGATCAAACACTAGAAAAGATTGCTGGATTGATGAACGAAAATCCTGATATAAAGGTGAAGTTAATCGGGCATATGGATAGCAAGGAATCGGCTAATCCGGCACAGCAAGATGTTTCATTGAAACGCGCTGAACACATTAGATCTGTGATGGTCAATAAGGATGTTTCTGCTGATCGATTTACAATAAAAGATGCTAGAGACGGAGATGAAGCTCCTTATATTAAAGAAGAAGATGACGAAAAGGTAAAAGCAGCCAAGAACAGAAGGGTTTCTTTTGAAGTTGTCGAATAGATGATAAGAAGTTATTAGGTCTGAACGAGGTATTCCGATTGGCGAATACCTCGTTTTTTTATTTTATATATTCCATTCTTCATAAAACTGTTCTAAAAATTGACGCATAAAGTTACTGCGTGTACGCGCAATAGACTTTCCTTTGTCAGTATGCATTTGATCCTGGAGCAGAAGAAGTTTTTCGTAAAAATGATTGATTGTATGAGAACGTCGATTGCGATACTCTGATTCTTTTTGATCGATTTTAGGAGGAATACTTGGGTCGTAAATTGGTTGACCGGTATGACCTCCAAAAGCAAATGTTCTCGCAATTCCAATTGCTCCCAAAGCGTCCAGGCGGTCTGCATCTTGCACAATTTTCCCTTCCAGGGAATGGATTTGATTCTTTTCTCCACCACCTTTGAATGAAATGTGACGAATAATTTCACCAATGTGCTTTTTTTGCTCGCTATTGATATTATGACCTTCTATTCTTTTTAAAGCTTCCTTTTCACCCGCTTCAAAATCACCACCATTAAACTTATGGTCTGAAATGTCATGCAACAATGCAGCGTATCGCACAACGGTAATGTCGCCACCTGTATCGCTATGAATGATTTGTGATAAATGCAATACACGTTGAATATGATACCAGTCGTGTCCGGTGCCTTCCCCCGTAAACTCCTGTTTCACGAAGTTTTTTAATGTTTCAAAATCTGCTTCCATAATCGAATAATCGCTAAATTATTTAATTTATTAATAGGAATTATTATTTTTAGAGAGAGCCATACAAAAAAAAGAGCAAAATAATGAAGCATCAAGTAAGGGATCTACATGAATATTTTCAAATACGAGAACTGGCAGAACAGCAACCTGAGAAGTTTTGGACCGCTATTGCAGAAACCTTTGAGTGGACCAAAAAATGGGATAATATTCTGGATTACGACCTCAAAAAAGCCGATGTCAAATGGTTTGAGGGTGGAGAACTCAACATAACTGAGAATTGTATCGATCGGCATATAGAGAAGCGGGGCGACCAGGTAGCAATTATCTTCGAACCCAATGATCCCTCCGAAAAAGAACAGCGGATCACCTACAATGAATTGGCTGAACAAGTGAACAGAATGGCCAATGTGCTTTGCCAGGAAGGAGTTGAAAAAGGAGATCGCGTTTGTGTTTATTTACCGATGATTCCAGAGTTGGCTTATACCGTGTTAGCTTGTGCGAGAATTGGAGCTATACACTCTGTTGTATTTGCTGGATTCTCTGCATCTGCCCTGGCATCACGGATTAACGATGCATCATGTAAAATGGTTGTGACAGCGGATGGAGGTTTTAGAGGAGATAAGACTATTGATCTTAAAGGAATTGTTAACAAGGCACTTGAGGATACGTCTTCCGTAGAACGCACACTCGTCGTTCGTCGAACCGGCGCTGATGTTCACATGGAAAATGGAAGAGACGAATGGCTGAGCGAGAAGCTCGAAAAAGCAAATAGTTTTTTCGCTCCTGAGAAAATGGATAGTGAAGATCCACTCTTCATTCTTTATACTTCTGGTTCAACGGGAAAACCTAAAGGAATGGTACATACCACTGCAGGATATATGGTCTATGCAGCCTATTCTTTTCAGAACGTATTTCAGTATGAAGCGGATGATGTTTATTGGTGTACAGCAGATATAGGTTGGATTACCGGACATACATACATTGTTTATGGTCCATTACTAAATGGGGCGACAACTGTGATGTTTGAGGGCGTTCCTTCTTACCCTGATTTTGATCGATTCTGGCAGATTGTTGAAAAGTACGAGATCAATCAATTTTATACCGCACCAACTGCTATTCGTTCTTTAGCTAAACAAGGAGCTGAACATGTCGAAAAACATGATTTATCTTCGTTGAAAGTGTTGGGAACGGTGGGTGAACCTATAAATGAAGAAGCCTGGAACTGGTATCACCATCACGTCGGGCAAGAGCGGTGTCCTATTGTGGATACGTGGTGGCAAACAGAAACTGGAGGAATAATGATTGCTCCCATACCGTTTACAACTCCGACGAAAGCAACTTATGCTTCATTTCCGCTTCCTGGAGTTCAGCCCGCACTATTGGATGAAGAAGGGGATGAGATAGGAGATAACGTCGTGAGCGGTAATCTTTGTATAAAGTTCCCATGGCCTGGAATGGCACGTACGATATGGAACAATCATCAACGCTATATTGATACTTATTTCGCGCGGTATCCCGGTTATTATTTTACTGGAGACGCAGCATTGCGAGATCCTGCGGGATATTATCGCATTACAGGTAGGGTGGATGATGTGATTATCGTGTCTGGTCATAATTTAGGTACTGCTCCGATCGAAAATGTGATTAATGAGCATCAAAATGTCGCTGAATCTGCAATTGTTGGTTATTCACACGAAGTGAAAGGAAATGCGCTATATGGTTATATTACCTTGAAAAATGAACTTTCAGAAGAAGAGCAGGATCACTTGCGAAATGAAATCAATGGTTTAATAGCTGATCACGTAGGCCCAATAGCTAAGCTCTCCAAAATGCAGTTCACAAGTAGTCTTCCGAAAACACGTTCTGGGAAAATTATGCGTAGGATTCTACGGAAAATCGCCGCTGGCGAACTGGATCAACTGGGGGATACTTCTACGTTACTAAATCCAGAGTGTGTTGAAGAGATTATTGAAAATCGCGTGTAATGAATAAAATAATACGCGGTGTACTGGTTTTGCTAGTAGGGTTAGTGATTGGAGTCTTATTGTGGAATGTTTACTTAATGAATAAAGTAGATCGACTGGAAGCTGAACTTCAGGAGCAGCAGATGATCAATGACATGTTAGAGGGTGATAACGACGTGCTTTCTTATGATTTGATCACTGCGCGCGACAGCCTTCGGATTCTCAATAATAGCCTTCAAAGCGATTCACTATAAAAGCTATTTTTGGCAATTGTAAAATCCGCTCGCGCGAATGACTTTTTGCCCTTCTGGAGATTGTTCAAACTTCAAGAATTCTTTGATTGAAACGTCATTCGAGCGATAATATTGGTAAAGCGGACGCGTGAGTTCATAATCACCCCGGTATATGGAGACCATCTCATAAGGTGAGCTTGCCTTTCCCCCGTCTACATATATAGGCATGGTCCATACGGACTCGATAGGAGTTCCATAAGATTTCATGATGTATCCGATGCCCACATATCCAATAGCGCCTTTATTCTTCTTAACGTGATCGATAATGGCTTCATTTGACATACACGCTTGGTGATTGCTTCCGAAACCATGATAGCGGGCAAAACGATTCTTTAGGTAATAGCGTGTTCCTGAACTTTCGTCTCTTCCAAATATTACGATTGGTAAATCTTTACCGCGCAATTCTTTCCAATTCGTAACTCTACCCGAAAAAATATTGGATAAATCGATCGTAGATAAACTGTCAACGCCGATTTTTGGATCTGTGATTATTGAAATCGCATCTGTTGCGAGAACATGCTTTTTGATAGAAATATGCTTCGATTCGAGTTGTTCTTTCTCTTGATTCGTCATTGCACGTGATGCATTGGCAATGATGGACCTTCCTCCGATTAAATCCTCTATTCCTTTGCTTGAACCACCTCCTTCAACTTTGAATGTTTGAGCTCCTTTGTTCGCCTTTTGGTAGGCACTTAACAACTGTTGAACCAATTGAAATTCTGTATCTGAACCACTAATGCGCAGCTCGCCATCCTGATGATTAGTTGATCTTTTTGTACATGAAGAAATGATAACGGTAATAGTAACTAATGGTAATATCAAATGTCTCATGTTGCAAAATTAGCCGCGAAGAATACGAATCACATTAAAACTAAATTATGATAACTTTAAAAAGTGATTGGAGCACGCTAAGTAAATAAATATCGTCGGGTTGATGTATGCTTTATTTCTGTCATTTAATAAATAATGGGTCAGGTGATGTCACTTTGTACGGTCAAATAAACGCCTGCAGTCAATAACTGACTTCGCCGTTGCGAAACGTTATATTCTTTCCCTCCATAGAAACGATGAGGTTTCCGTTGCTGGTGGTGCTCTGAATACGCCCTGTCACCTTTCGCCCTTCTTTCAATGTAAAGGTGTGAAAATCATCTTTTTTCCATAACAACCCATCGTAAGATAGCCGAATCGACTGGCTGCTTTCACTTGAAAATGTTTTAATTGTTTTATCCAACGAATGAAGAAATGTATGTAAAATATCCTTATTGATATGGTCGCTTTCTGTGAGAAGCGCAATTGACGTTGCCCTAGGAGCATTAAATTTTTTCTGGTTTACATTGATTCCGATACCTATTACAGATAAAGGTTTCCCTTGCCGGAAGAAGTTTTCAATGAGAATACCACAGATTTTTTGGTCGCGTACCATAATGTCGTTCGGCCATTTAATCTTCGCAGATCTGTCATATTTTAAGAAAAAGCGTTGTAATGCAATTGCTACGATGCGATTGAGGTCGATCAAACTGTTAATTTTCCATAAATTGATGGCGCCCGTTATGCTGAAAGTGAGATTTAAATAAGCGTCAGAATGCCACGTTTTATGCCGTTGTCCTCTGCCATCTGTTTGGATGTCTGACAGAATTACAGCGCCAGGAGGTACTTGATCGGATTTGAACACCTTGGCAGCATAATTGTTCGTACTGTCGACGCTCTCAAGATGAATGATCGGATGGCCAATCTGAGAATTTTTCATGGGGCGACTGGGTTTGTTTTTAACAGCTCAAAATTAAAATTTAATTAGATTTGTGGACAACTAAAAAATGGAATGGCAAAAATTATAAACGAAATTGATTCAGAGAAGCTTTGTGATGTCATAGTTGAAGGCATGAAAGACAACAAAGCTGAAGATATCGTCGTTATGGACCTTCGAGAGGTAGAGAATGCAGTCACTGATTTTTTTGTGATATCGAGTGGTGACTCACCTACGCAGATAGAAGGTATCGCCAATGCTGTCATTCGCTTGACAAGAAAAGAATTAAAAGAAAAACCCTGGCATAAGGAAGGCAAGAACAATGCACAATGGATCTTGTTGGATTATGTGAATGTAGTCGCCCATATTTTTCATCGCGATTTGAGATCGTACTATGAACTTGAAGATTTATGGGCTGATGGTAAGAAAATAACTGTGCAAGATAACGAATAGTCATCATGGCAAAAGATAACAAAAACAATAAAAATAATAAAAAACGCAATCCGTATTCAATTTACTGGATATACGCAGCGATAGGAATTGCGATCATTGGAGTTCAGCTTTTTATGAGTTCTTCTTCAACAAAAGAAATCCGCTCCAAAGACGTTTTCATTCAATTGATGGAAGAAGGTTTTGTTGAAGACATCGTCTTGTGGCGTAATGTAGGTCGTGTCGATTTTAAAGTGACAGAATCTGGTGTAAATGCTATTCAGCAGGGAGATTTTTCAGGTGCTGATTTTGATGTCATGAAGCGTGCCATCAATAATAGTGGAAATGCTATGGGAACGGCCTCTCCAAAGTTTAGCTTTGACATAGCTTCGACCGAATCTTTTATTACGGAGTTCAAGCAGATCAATGAACAGAGAGAAGAAGCAGGATTTGATAAAATCGCTTATCGCGTAGATGAAGAGCACAATTATTTCGGGCAGATTTTTAGCTTTTTATTACCAATTATCATTATCGTAGCCATTTGGATGTTTATCATGCGACGCATGTCTGGAGGCGGCGGAGGAGGTGGCCCAGGTGGTCAGCTTTTCAATATAGGTAAATCGAAAGCAAAAGTATTTGAAAAAGGTAAGCAAACGGATGTATCTTTCAAAGATGTTGCTGGGCTGGAAGGAGCGAAAGAAGAGGTTGAAGAAATTGTTTCGTTCCTTAAACAACCCAAAAAGTACACTGAACTTGGAGCAAAGATTCCTAAAGGAGCGATACTTGTAGGACCTCCCGGAACAGGTAAAACCTTGCTTGCAAAAGCGGTGGCTGGTGAGGCCGACGTTCCGTTTTTCTCGCTATCGGGATCTGATTTTGTCGAAATGTTTGTTGGTGTGGGAGCTTCTCGTGTTCGAGATCTATTTAAACAAGCCAAAGAAAAGGCACCGTCTATAATCTTCATTGATGAAATCGATGCTATTGGTAGAGCGAGAGGTAAGAACAATAATATGGGCTCTAATGATGAGCGAGAAAACACCTTGAATCAATTGCTTACAGAAATGGATGGCTTTGGTACTAATTCCGGGGTCATTATTTTGGCAGCAACCAACCGCGCTGATGTTTTGGATAAAGCGCTCATGCGTGCTGGTCGATTTGATCGTCAGATCTACGTGGACATGCCTGATTTGGTGGAACGCAAGGAGATATTTAAAGTACACTTGAAACCATTAAAACTCGGAAAAGAAATAGATGTCGACTTTCTGGCCAAACAAACGCCTGGTTTTTCAGGTGCAGATATCGCTAACCTGTGTAATGAGGCCGCTCTGATTGCAGCCAGAAAAAACAAAGATTCAGTTGAGAAACAAGACTTTTTAGATGCAGTGGATCGAATCATTGGTGGGTTAGAGAAGAAGAATAAAATAATCACCAAAGACGAAAAACGTTCAATTGCTTTTCACGAGGCAGGACATGCAACGATATCCTGGTTAGCTCGTTATGCACATCCATTAGTGAAAGTAACCATTGTACCACGTGGTCGTTCTCTTGGAGCAGCTTGGTATCTGCCAGAAGAGCGCAGCATTACGACTACGGAGCAATTACTCGACGAAATGTGTGCTGCACTTGGCGGTAGAGCTGCCGAAGAGGTTATCTTTGGAAAGATTTCTACAGGTGCGTTGAGTGACCTTGAAAAAGTTACGAAACAGGCGTACGCAATGGTTTCAATTTATGGTCTGAATAAAGAAGTTGGGAATATATCTTATTATGACTCACAGGGTCAAAATCAGTTTACCAAACCATACTCTGAAGACACCAATCGCGTGATCGATAAAGAGGTGAGTAAGTTGATTGAAGAACAATATCAACGTGCCATTCAAATATTGAGGGATAATAAAGATAAACTCGAAGCTTTAGCTGGTAAACTGCTCGAGAAAGAGGTTATTTTTAAGGAGGATTTGATTGCTATATTTGGTGAACGACCCTGGGATCAATTAACTCCTGCAGAAAAGATCAAGCAAGCTGGAAAAGTAGCGGAGGAAACTGCAGAGGAAGTGACGGATGAATCATCTTCAGAGGAAAAAGATGATCAATCTTCTGGTGAAGAAAATCAGTCCGCAACTTCCAAAAAACAGTCAGAAGGATCTACAGATGATGAAGATTTGGGAAAAGATCAAGATATGGATGGAGAAGATCGCTCCTCCAAAGACTGATTTCGACGACAAGCAAGTGGTTTTTCGCACAACGGAAGATCACTTGGCACGCTTGATCGTTATGAAGTTAGAGCAAGAAGGAATCCAGGTGTTCTATATCAATAAAAAAGATTCTTCTTATAATAACTTTGGTCAGATCGAGTTGTATGTAGAACGGGATGATGTGATCAGAGCACGTTATTTAATTGATAAATCACATGAATAATCTATTGATCAGAGGACTTTCTGGTACTGTTTTCGTGGTTATTGTTATCGGCTCTTTTTTATGGGGACCGAGAGCTACTTCAATACTTTTAGGAATATTTATGTTCATGGGATTGTTGGAGTTTTATAATCTATTCTCATCTCAGACGATCGGTAACAGTCAAAAAATTTACATGGCCGTCTTCGGAGTTGTGATGTATACGACTGTGGTTTGGCTGACGAGTTTCGACGGCTCCATGAATCGCTTGAAGTATGGACTTCCTTTACTGATGTTTCCTTTCTTACAATTGCTGTTCTCTTCGTTAAAGGAGCCTGTAAAAGGTATAGCTATTCAATATCTCGGGTTTGTTTATGTCGTAATTCCGTTCATTTTTATGCAGCAACTTTATGGATTTTCCATTGAAGGAGATTGGGTCTATATTATTGGTTTGTTTGTGATTGTATGGACGAATGATACGTTTGCCTACCTTACCGGACGTGCTTTTGGAAAATGGAAGTTATTCGAAAAAGTTTCTCCCAATAAAACTTGGGAAGGGACATTAGGTGGACTTTTCTGTGCTGTTTTGGCCGCTATTATTTATGGTTATTTTCAATCGGGGTCTATTTTGTTTTGGGCCATTTCTGGTGGAATTATTGCTCCCTTTGCCGTATTGGGAGATCTGGTGGAATCCAAATTAAAACGAACTACTGGTGTGAAAGATACAGGGGCTCTTATGCCTGGTCACGGTGGGGTACTCGACCGATTTGATGCTGTGATGTTTGCGACACCTTTTTTCTATTATTGGTTGTTCCTTGCTTCTGGACCCTTGAACTTTTTGTAAATCAACAGAAAGTTGTATTGAAAATGCATTAATTTTACAGACAATTAGAATGGATAGAAGGAAGTCATGAAATTACACCGCGAAGGATACCTTATCATAACTATTGGATTACTAATATTAATTGGTATTCAATTCTTAAACTTATTACTATGGATGGCTGTGGGTTGGCTTTGGTTGTTCATTGTTTTAACGATCGGTGTACTGGTTATGGCGTATTTGATCGTTCAGTTTTTTCGGATACCAAAAATAGTTTTTCGAGGTGAGGACCGTGATATTATATCACCTGCCGACGGTAAGGTGGTTGTGATTGAGGAGGTAGAAGAATACGAGTATTTCAATGATCGGCGCATTCAGATTTCTATTTTCATGTCGCCGCTCAACGTGCACGCTAATTTTAATCCTATTTCTGGACTTGTGAAGTATGTAAAATACCATGCGGGTTTATTTCTCGTAGCGTGGCACCCGAAAAGTTCAACTGACAACGAAAGGACAACATTTGTGGTGGAACATCCGTCCGGAAAAGAAGTGATGCATCGGCAAATAGCGGGAGCAGTAGCGCGACGGATTTGTTATTACGTTCAACCTGGAGATGCGGTGAAGGCTGGTGAAGAATATGGATTTATAAAATTCGGTTCACGTATCGATTTATTGTTACCGTTAGATACCAAGATCAATGTTCAAATCGGTGATAAGGTCAAAGGCAGAGTTACTAAAATTGGTGAAATTCAGTAGAAAACGTTACATTTGAGACAACAAAAATGTTTAAACTATGAAAAAAGCACTAATGATTTTGGCTATAGGGTTGTTCTTGGGAACAATCGGATATACGTCTGTAGCAGCCGCAACAACAGTTGATAATGTAGAATGCGAAGGTAATCATGACAAGAAAAAATGCAAGGATAAAGATTGCAAAAAAGAAGGTTGTGACAAAGCGCACGAAGGAGATAAAAAAGCATGTTGTTCAAATGACAAAGCCAAGTCTGGTGATAAAAAGGCGTATTGTTCAAAAGACGAAGCGAAAAAAGCGACAAAAACAGCTGAAAAGAAACACTGCTCCAAAAAGAAGGGTAAGAAGTCTTGTTGTGCTAAAAAAGCCGAACACAAGTAGAAAATATTATAAATGTAGAGAGCTTATCCAAAATTGTCTGCTTTAAATACACAAAATTCTTTACAGTTCCGACATATAAGGTCTGGTGATTTCATCCGACCTTTTTTATTTATCTTTTCTGGATAGGTACGCAGCCATTTTGGCTAACTCCTTGCGAAGTCCATTTTCATGTACATTTGCGATGATTTTATTTCTTTTTCGATTTGAGATTGTTTTGAAAAGTCGCTTATGACTATCACGTAAAGGATACGCCTCACTTAACATGATATAATAATCAGATATTTTTTCTCCCTTTAGAAAGCTCCAATAACCAAGCCCAAAGGTGCCACTTAATTCATAGGGACCATAACCCGTCTTTTTATGAGTAGCGTAGTTCCACCGGAAATATCCATTGTTACCGCACATATAATTGTTCAATAAAGGAATCCCTATTTTATGACTCAGCTCTTCCTCGATTACAACGTGGAGTAGTTGTTGCTTTAATCTCTTTTGAAGTTCTTTTACTCGTTTTACCTGACTTATTTGAAGGAGCCATAATGGCCATCTATGACTGTGGCTGGCATCAGCCTGTATATTCTTGGCAACATGTTTTTCATCATGTTCTCCAGGTCTTGAAATGAATCCGGAGTACGCATAATCCCGGTGATCTCTCCATATATTCTTTTGGAACACCCACCCTCTCGCTGTTTTATCTAATCGTTGATTGAATATTTCGAAGAATAAATCAGCGGCGCCCTGGAATTTTTTTGTTCTTGAGGTATCTTTCTTCGGAGTGTATTGAAGAAGGTCTGCTGCTAAGCCTAATACATAAAAATCGGCATCATGAAAAGCATTATAATACTGGTATGTGGAATCTGTATGCGTAAGCTTCCAGGTAATTCTTTTTTTTATTCCCCCTTGAAAGTCATCACGACCCCATTGCCACGCTGGGTTTTCTGTCCAGTAATAATCAAATCTGTCATTTAGGAAATGATAGAGTTGATTAGATACTGGTGACTCTGAAGAAGCTAAACTCAAATACCGGGAGAGGAGTGAAAGATATTGCAACTCTTTGAGTCCTTCAATTCTTATATTTCCATTTTTTTCTGCTTCCAGAAAGCTCTTTACATGCTTGTGAAAAGCATCTTGAAGACTGATGTCGTCGGAGGAGAAACTGTAATGTAGAGGTATCATGAGGTTGTGAGCAGCATCGTAAGCATCGCGCTTTGACCATAAGGAATCAGATAATAACTCTGTGAATTGACGCGAATTTATAGAGTCTTTCAAACTAACCAGAATACGCTCGTTTTTGTCAAGGCTCCGTTTGCAAGATTGAAAAGGAATTGACGCTAAAATGACCATTAAAAAGGTCAAATAAAAACAACTATTAAGAATTAAAAACTTGCTGTGATTTTGAGCCATTGATCGCTTCGTTTAATTAGACTTTTAAAATTAACTAAAAAATAGGAAGTAGGGTTTTTGCTATTTTTAATCACTACTGTCCGATAAAACTTTTTTGAAAAGCGGGATCTCCATTAAGGATTTCCCGCTTTTTGTGTAATTTAGT
>CAJXMN010000087.1 GCA_913056215.1 uncultured Flavobacteriales bacterium
AAATATTCAGGAACAGCGCTGCATGCAGCTAATGATTGGGCCAGTGAAATATTTCTATACTTTTTGTTTTCACATGTAAATAAAAAAGGTTGCTGGTTCGCCATATCATAACTGACGAATGCAAATTGTGTTGATAAATCTTTAAGCGCCACTTCGCCATAATTCTTAGCCAGTATTCCAGCCAACACATTGGACTTTCTTCCTTCTTCATCAAATTGAAATAACTGTGGTCCCTTCGAAAGATAGAGGTTTAAAATATTTTCTGGAAGGTATTTATAACGACCAGACTCTTTCACAATTAAGGAGGCTGCTATAATAGCTCCAGTAGATGTTCCAGAAACAAAGTTTAAAGCGTGATTAATGCTGTGATCAATGCGCTCTCGTATTACAAGCCTATTCAAATGACTAAGTACCATTAACGGCAAGATGCCGCGAATACCGCCGCCATCAATTGATAATAAAATGCGCTTTTTTACCGCCATACTTCAAAGTACAAATATTTTTTGATTCAGGTTTGTAAAACAGCCATCAATTTTAATTATCTCACCCGTAAAGATCTTCCAATGGCAAGTGTCGTCGTTGATCGAATATTATTTAATTGACACAGCCTCCTCACGGAAGTATTGTGTTTGCGTGCAATACGGCCTAGTGTATCGCCGCGACGAACCCGATAATAAGCTTCCTGGTTCGAGGCATATAATGCATGTGACGGTGCAGCACCTGGCACAAATAAATCAGAATACAAAAATAAATTTTCATTGCGTACGCACTTTTCCTTGAAATTGATCACTTCTTCGGGATTGAGAGCAGCGTCGTAAAAGCGCGTTTCAAAATGCAAATGAGAACCATAAGAATGTCCAGTGTTACCACCTCGGCCAATTAAATCACCGGCCTTTACAAGCTGGTTAGGTACAACGTCCAACTCACTCAAGTGTGCATAAAAGGTTTCTAATCCGTTGTAATGACGAATAACCACTAAATTTCCAAATCCTTCCTTGTTGAACTGAGCATACCTCACTTTCCCATCAAAAGCAGCTACAACACTATCACCTGTTTGAAGATCAATATCAATACCATTATGATAACGTCCTCTTCGATAACCATAACGCGAAGTAATTCGACCTTCAAACGGCATGACAAAATCGTCATAACTGGAATCTGTAACACATATCCATAACGTGTCCCTCAATGCTCTAAGGTCATTTTGTTTATCCGAGGCGTAGCACGAGTTATTGTCCCAGGGCCACGTATAATTATAACTACTATCTGCTTCAAAAAAAGTGTGAATGGAATTATTCATGACGCCATCAAAATTGAGATCTTCTAAGTATTCCCACGTACGATTATCATATACCACCATTTGACCTTCGTTCGTTTCGATCGTGTCTACGACCTCTTGAGAAAGGCAAAAACTGCTCATCATTAGAGAAGTCAGGATAAAAAAAAGAATTTTATGCATAAGATTATTGTTTAGCGCTTTCTTTTGAAGCTTCAAAATTATAGAATACGTCCACTAACTGAATGCTAGCAAACAAAAGTTGTGAACAGTTGTTTATGAAAATTCTTTTTTAAATTCACGGAGTGCAAAATCTATTTTCAATTTGGCACCTTGCTGAGATCCAAAAATAGAATGACGGACTTGTCCTTTCGCATCTGAAATGATCCAATGGGGTGTGCCTTCACAAGCATAATGATCGTACAAAATATGATCCTCATCGATGTATATCGGAAAAGGCGCTTCTCCTTTTGTAAAAACTCCATTTATATCTTCAGTAGAGGTTCGCTCTTTTCCAAAATCGACATGTATAACAATCAAGTTTACGTATGGAAATTCTTGACTAATATCATATCCAAAAGGCAGGGCTCTTCCTGTACACCCTAAACAACGAGTGGAATAAAACAATATGAGATTAAATCGATCAGGATACAATAAACTACCGAATTCCTGGTATTCATTGTCCAGACCTCCCAATTGGAGATGTAATATATTCCTTGCTCTATTTGTATTCATGAAGAATTATAATAAAGAGTGCCTCTTAGAGGGCAAGCTTCGTTTAAATAACAATCGGATGAGGAGGCCAACCAATAACGATTACTCATTTTTCAGAAAAAGTGAAAGTGATAAACGAATTTAACCTGGACTTCTGTGGTCTACGCTGCGCTCCGGCACGAACCACGGTTCTCATCCTATCCCTGTGGATTTTTTCCTACGTCAAAAATCTGTCGGGATGAGAGGATTCGAACCTCCGATCTCTCGCCCCCCAGACGAGCACTTTAACCGGACTAAGCTACATCCCGAAATACGGTTGCAAATATAATACTTTTTTATTGATCTTGCTTGATTACTTTACCAATCCGCACATCGTAGAGAATATCTTCATTTGGGCGAACTAAATCTTTTAAGCCTTCTTCACCATATGCTTCGCGAGAAGGGATGTATATCAATAATTTATCACCTTCTCGAGCAAAATGAAGCGCCTTGTAGAGGCCAGGCACAATATTACCGTCGCCCATGACCAAATGAAATGGACGATTTCGCTGATAACTATTGTCGTAGCGAGGAGATGATTCTGAGCTTACCCAATAATCAAGGTAAACCTCATCTTTATATTCAATTGAATCACCAGGTGTTTTAGGTTCATCAACTTTCCAGATTTTGATTCCATCCACTTCCTTAATTGGTTTCATGCGATCTAATACGCGCAGTGATAAAAAATTGTCCGCGTTCGGTGGTACCACACCCTCAATTCCTTTTTCACCTCTAGCAAGGTGCGCAGGAATCATCACATCGACATCATCTCCAATTCTTAAATGCTGCATCGCAATATCCCACCCTTCCGTTTGCTGATTCCATCCTACGACAAATGGGAGATAAGGTTTTTTCACCAAATGATTACCGTCATAAATGGTTCCATCTTTTAGCTTGTTACGATAATCGATTTTAATAACATCTCCCTTTTTCAACGTTGGTCCATCACCGTGCTCAAACCATTTAATCTTGAGACCACTTTCAAGCACTAAAGAATCGCGTACTTCAGCTTTTTCCTCGGTATTCGAACCCTGATGATCAGCATTTCGCGTTGAATCTTCAATTCCATTCATCAGTGAATCTGCCACACGTTTCGAACCTTTCTTCTTTGAAGAAGACTCATCTTCTACTCCTTCAATTTCACAAGCAAATAACAGAGTAACCAATGATAAAAGCGCTATAATTTTCATTTTAATAAACTTTTACGAGTTCTAAATCAACAACCAACACCTGTAGCGGAGGAATATTTTCAAAATCTCCGAGGAGCCCATGTCCAATATGACTGGGTATAATTAATTTGGCCCGATCTCCTTCAGACATATATTTAATCCCTTCCATGATTCCCGATTCAATATCGGAACGGTCCACCTTAAAATTACTCACCTCGCCATCTTCAGAAGAATAACATAGCTCTCCATCCAATTTTTTTATTTTAAATCTAACATCCACCTGATCACCTGACTTTACAGTCTGACCTGGTTTGTCTTCATAAATCCAATAGCGCAAACCAGAACCCGTAGCCTTCATTCCCCACTTTGGACGCTGTTTTAAGAATACTTTAATGGCTATCTCTTCTTCTTCTGTAAACCGTTCATTAAGTGCAGTAGATTGGTCCTGTGTCCATTCCACCCGTTGAGTCTCTGACTCTTTTTCATTTTCACACGCCTGAAAAAAAACAGCACTAAAAATAAGAATCAAAAGTTGATATTGCGCGATGCGATCAATCATTAGAAAAAACAGTTTTTACCTTAGCAATGGCTTCTTCTAATGGTCCTTCCCACTTTCCTCCAGCAGCATTTGCGTGACCACCACCACTAAAATACTTATTAGCAATGCCATTAACAGGATTATCGTTCCCCTTAGAACGAAACGAAATTTTTATGATTCCATCACTCTCTTTTAAAAAGATGGAACGATGCACACCCTGAATTGATAATCCTAGATTCACTAACCCCTCGGTATCTCCTTTTTGATAATTGAAGCGTTCAAGTTCCTCAGTCGTCAAACTCATGACTACTGTCTTTTGATCGTCCAATAACTCTAATTTCTCATTTATTGTAAAACCGCGTAATTTGAGTCGATCAAAGGTGTTGGTGTCAAAAACCCTCTCGTGAATTTCATTTCCAACAACACCAGCTTCCAATAATAAGGCTATAACACGATGCGTATGGGGAGTGACACTTGAAAAGCGAAAAGATCCTGTGTCGGTCATTATTCCACAATATAAAGGCGTTCCAATCGTTGCATCTAGGAGCTGTTCGTCTCCTAAAGCTATCATAAAATCGACAATAAGTTGAGCCGTAGAACAAGATTCAGGCTCAGAAAACGAATACTCAAACCCTTCTTTAGGATCTAAATGATGATCAATCATGATCGTTTTCGATTTATTTTGTTCGAGACGTTTCCGCAATTTACCAACACGTCCAAAATCATTAAAATCTAAACAGAAGATCACATCAGACGCATCCAACTCCTCATGAATCGTATCCAGGTTATCCTCACCATTTATGATATCAGTAGCACCGGGCATCCATTCCAAAAAATGAGGCGCAGGATCGGGATGACATACCATGACATGCTCTATTTTCTGTTTTAAAAAATGAAAGAGTCCTAGAGAACTCCCTACAGAATCACCATCAGGTGACTTATGTGCCACAATTACGCAGCGCTTCGAACGAGTCAAAAGTTTTTGAACCTGTGCAACTCGCGAGGCATCAAATGTTTGCATATAATTATTGGGGGGTTAACCGAATTAGTTTAAACCGATTTTTTGTTGTCTCTTTGTTTCAATAAACACGACCACGCACTGAACAAGTTTTGAATCCTCAACACCATTTAATTTGATTCGCACCTTCAATCGTTTGCTGCGTGGAGAAAAGAAAACTGCCTTTTGATCTTCAGCACTTTTTTCAGAGTCGTAAAACACAACCTCCTGACGCTTATAAACCATTCGACCATCTTCTTTTACCTTGTTAACTTCTGATCCTACTAACTGAAAATCTACATCATCAGTAGAAAACTGCTCATTCCCGGAAACCACTGTAACACGATACTGCATTCCTCCTTGAGCAATAAACTTCATCTCATAAGTATCTCCAGGTCTTAGCGGACCAGACTTTGATTGTGAATTATCCCCCCATCCAGCATCGTACTCTGCTTCCATAACATCGTAGGCTCGCGGACACTGGCTGTAGGCGGCAGTACTCAGTATAAATATCGTTAGAATTGCTGTTATTACTTTCAACATAATCACTCATTTAGGTTTATGATACGATAGAAGATCGTATTTCCTTAATCAAACTTTTCATATTCTTGTAAGATGATGCCGTAAATAGACAAGCACTTCCACCACTGAGCACCATCACATCACCTTCTTCTTGTTCAACCTCTAGAGAGGATTCTTTACAATCTAATTCTTCGTAAGCTGTTTGAATTGCTTCCAAATCCTCAATCAGTTTGGCTACATCCTCGTCATCATCGTAAGCGCTCGCAAAACCAATAAGGTTCTGTAAAATGTACTTTTGATCGACAATGTACTCTTGAATCTCATAATTTTCTTCAAATTCTCCAGAAGTAGCAAATAAAATATGCATTGTTTCAATCCATGAACCACCGAGAATAAGTGTTAAATCGCTTCCTTTCCCGTTATCAATCATCTGGTCATATACTGTTAAATAATTATCCGAAGTCAATTCGAACAAGCGCTCACTGTCAGCACCAATTTCCTCAACTTCTTTCAGTAATTCCTCACCATAGACTTTGGTTATATCAAGATCACGGCCCAATTTATCTAATGTAGAAACATAATCGAGAAAAACTTTCTTGCCTTGATCATAACGCATCAGATAAGCTGCATCCGATAAATAAACACCAAAGTTTAAGGCCTTTTTCTGACGCGTTGAATATTCAGAAACATTGGAAAGTTCATTCACTGTACCCTGTTTCAATTCACCACCTAAAGCGCGCAATAAATCATACTGCTCATTAGGTGAAGGGATAGAATACACCTCTTCATTTCGCGGTTCATCGTCTGGAGCTTTTTGCTCCTCTTTGTCCTGAGGTAAATCAACTTTTTTCTTCTGATTCTCGTCAGACTTACATGCGACCATCGCTAAGAGCAGTCCAAAAAGCGTAAGTAATACAATTTTATTCATGTTCAAAACATTTTGATATAATTCAAATTTAACGATTTTTCAATGAAAACCTAACAAGATTAAAAATTCCTGTTAAACCAACTTCTTCATTTTCATTTCTTTTATAATGCGAGATTTCAATTCTTCACTAATCTCCACCAGGGGCAATCGTAAATATGCATCTGCTTTATCCAGCAACTCAAGACAATACTTTACGCCAGCAGGATTTCCTTCTTCAAACATCATATTGGTTAAAGTTAATAAATGGTAATGAATGGCTCGAGCTCTTTGAAAATCGCCTTGAAACGCACTGTTTATCATTTCCGCATATTGTTGAGGAAAAGCATTGGTTACCACAGATATAACACCGTGAGCCCCTGCAGCTATCATTGGCATCGTGAGGGCATCCTCTCCTGACAAAACTGCAAAATCGTCTTCAACGTGGTTGATAATTTCCATAACCTGTCCAAAATCACCAGAAGCCTCTTTTACACCAACGATATTTGATAATTTGGATAGATGTATGGTGGTCTCAGCCGTCATGTTACTTCCCGTTCTACCCGGTACATTGTATAAAATAAGAGGACGTTTGGATTTTCTTGCAATCGTTTCAAAATGCTCTATTATTCCACGTTGTGAGGGTTTATTGTAATGTGGTGAAGCACTCAAAAAACCATCAACATGTTGATTTTTGAAGTTTTCCATTTCCCAAGCCAGTTGGGCCGTATTATTTCCTCCCATTCCCAAGATAATCGGCAATCGCCCGTGATTCGCCTCAATTACAACATCCAAAACGCGCATTTTTTCCTCACTCGCAAGTGTTGCAGCTTCACCTGTCGTTCCTTGCACAACCAGAAAATCTGTTCCATTCTCTGCCTGATCATTCACCAACTGTGCGAGCCGACTTTCATCTACTGATCCGTCTTTCTGAAAAGGTGTTACTAATGCTACACCTGTACCTTTAAATATCATATCTTATCCTTTAATTATATATTTTTCAAATTTTCCCAAAAGTGCATCGTGTGATAAATTGGTTTCTTCAAAAGCAATGTCAAAATTAGGTAACTTTTCACTTTTCCGAGCTACTATCGTCGCATTATTCATCTGCATCAACAACTTGTTCACATATTTATTGGCTTCCGTTGGAAAATATACGACTAATTTTTTGCGTTCATTTTTTAGATGCGCAATCAATCGTTGATCCTTCCATTTTCCAAAAAAGGTAGTTGGTTTTGATTCGATAAAGAATATATTTTCAAAAGCCCCAATTTCCTCCGATGACAATTTATGTGACCCTAGCAATGCAATCCCCACGACCTTCTTACCTTTAAAAAAGGCATCTATTTTATGAAAAAATTGTTTGCAGTGCCGTTCCCCCTCCCATTCAAACACGTAATAAACTACTGATAAATCACTGTATAGCGAACGAGAGCTATTCAATTCAATCATGTTCAATCATTTTTAAAAAATCCTTTTCTGATAGCACAGGAACGTCTAATTTCTTCGCTTTTTCCAATTTGGCAGGCCCCATATTTTCTCCGGCTATCAGGTAATTCGTTTTCGAAGAGATACTGCTGACATTTTGCCCGCCATGCGAGTCGATCAACCCTTTCATTTCTTTACGAGACATTTCATTAAAGACTCCAGAAATGACGAATTTCTTACCCTTCAGCCGTTCGCTTTCCCTTTCTCTTTCTATAACTGCCATCTGAAGTCCTGCCTCGATCAACCGATCTACAATTTCACGATTAGCCACATTCTGAAAATGCTCTTGTACGGCTATCGCTATTTTTTCACCGACTTCATCAATCGCTACGAGGTCGTCGTATCCAGCATCCATTATTGTTTTTATATTTTTCTTGGAATACGCTATTTTCTTAGCTACTGTTTCGCCGACATAGCGAATACCTAAAGCAAACAGCACCCGCTCAAAAGGAACCTCTTTTGACGCTTCCAGCCCAGCGATTAGGTTTTCAGCAGACCGTTGCCCCATCCTCTCAAGATTAGCTATCTGTGCTTTTGTTAACGAGTACAAATCAGCACTATTCGCAATGAGTTCCCGCTGATATAATTGCTCTACAGTTTCAGCGCCAATTCCATCGACATCCATAGCCTTGCGCGAAATAAAGTGTATTATACGACCTTTAATCTGAGGAGGACAACCGGTATCATTCGGGCAATAGTGTTGTGCCTCTCCTTCAAACCTCCTCAAGGTAGTACCACATTCCGGACATTGGCTAATAAATTCAATCTTCTGAGCATCTTCCGATCGTTCATTTGAATCAACACCGACGATTTTAGGAATAATCTCACCTCCTTTCTCAACATAGACAGTGTCACCTGCATACAAATCGAGTTTATTGATCTGATCCTCATTGTGCAGTGATGCTCTTTTGACTACCGTGCCACCTAAGGGTATAGGTGATAAATTCGCCACTGGTGTAATAGCTCCTGTACGCCCTACTTGATAGACGACATCTTGCAATTGTGCACTCACGCGTTCCGTTTCAAACTTATAGGCTATGGCCCACCTTGGTGATTTTGCCGTAAACCCCAAATCCTGCTGCTGACCGTAATCGTTTACTTTAATGACGACACCATCAATTTCGAACGGCAAGTCAGCTCGTTGTTCACTCCAGAATTCAATAAACTCCATGATACCGTCGATCGACTCGACCTTCTCCAAATAGCGGTGCTTTGGTAATGGAATTTTAAATCCCCAATCACTTGCTTTCAGGACCGTTTCATAATGCCCTTCTCCTGGTAACTCATCACCGTAAATACCATATAAAAAGCAGTCCAATCCGCGTTGAGCTACCACAGAGGAATCTTGTAATTTTAAAGTTCCCGAAGCTGTATTCCGCGGGTTTGCAAATGGATCCTCTCCATTAGATTCACGCTCCTCATTGAGTTGTTGGAAACGATCTAGCGGAAAAAATATTTCACCCCTTATTTCAAATTCAGTTGGAAAATCATTTTTGAGTCGCAGGGGTATCGTACGTATCGTTTTAACATTTGCAGAAACATCCTCTCCTTTTGTTCCATCACCACGCGTCACTGCCTGCTCAAAACGACCATTTTTGTAACGCACACCGATAGCGACACCATCATATTTTAATTCGCACACATATTCAATAGAATCTTGAATTTGACGTTTTACACGATTCTCCCAATCGACGATCTCGTCTTGAGAATACGTATTAGAAAGAGACAACATTGGATACTCATGCTCAACAGTCTCAAACTTCTTAGTAATATCTCCCCCCACTCGTTGAGTCGGACTATTTTCAGCTTTAAAATCAGGATATTCCCGTTCGAGTTCCTCTAATTTTTTAAGTAATTGATCAAACTCATAATCCGAAATTTCTGACGTATTCTCTACGTAATATTGATGATTATAGTGCGCAATTTTTGCAGCTAAATCCTCCATTTGCTGTTTTACCTCCTGTTCAGTCATGCTTTTCCTTTTTGTCCGTAAACCATGCGTTCTTTTCCTTGCATATCACTTATTATCGCTGCATTAAAATATCCTAAATTTTTAATGATCTGAAGCACTTCCCGTGCAAGCGACTCATGGCATTCAAAAATAATAAAACCATCATCATGCAATAATTCGTGTGATTGCTCTGCAATGACTTGGTAAAAAACAAGTGGAGATTCATCTGGAACAAACAATGCTTTCTCCGGCTCAAATTTTCTTACATGAGGAGCAATACTCGATTTTTCAGCTAAGGGTATATAAGGCGGGTTTGAAATAATCACGTCATACTCCTCCAACTGATCGAGGTCATGCAGTGCATCTAACTTTTCGAACATCGTATTAACCTCGTTCAGGATCGCATTTTCACGCGCAAAGTCAATTATTTTTTTATCATAATCTATTCCTTTCACTTTCGCCGTGTTCAAGGCTTTACTTATAGCTATTCCAATACAGCCAGAGCCCGTCCCTATATCGAGCACCCGAGGATTATCAAGCTTTCTTTCTCGAATGAACTGCAGCGCATTATGCACTAATTCCTCTGTTTCCGGACGAGGAATAAGAACGGTCTCATCCACACAAATATCAACATTGTAAAAATAAGTAGAGCCAAGGACATACTGTACGGGCCGTCCTTTATTAATAGCATCAACCTTTGTCTGCACCTCGACAATTTGATCGCTCTGGAGCTCGTCATTCTGATGCAACAAAAAATTTTCTTCTTCACAACTGAGCAGTTTCATCAAAATCTGGCGCATGATACTTCGTCGCTCACGTGCAGTAAATTCCTCACTCAACCATCGCTGACCGCTATAGAGAATGCTTCTAACTGAATTAGCTTTTACACACATACTGTGCAAAAATAGTGATAAATTACGGTTGCCATCAATCGTTAGAATCATAAAATAACTTTAGATTTGCAATCAAAATTTTACCCTACGATATGGAGATTAAAGAACTAGAAAAATTAGCCACACAAACAAGAAGAGATATAGTGCGCATGGTTGCGTCAGCCAGTTCGGGTCACCCGGGGGGATCATTGGGTTGTGCCGACTATTTTACCATCATGTATCATGGTATTTTAAATTATCGACCCGATCAGTTCACTATGGACGGTAAAGGCGAAGATTTATTCTTTCTCTCCAATGGACATATTTCACCTGTTTGGTACAGTACTTTGGCGCGTGCTGGATTTTTCCCTATCGAAGAGTTAAAAACATTTAGACAAATCAATTCACGGCTACAGGGACATCCGAGTACTGATAAAGGATTGCCGGGAATTCGTGCGGCATCTGGATCCTTAGGTCAAGGTTTATCGATGGGAATTGGTGCAGCTGAGACCAAAAAAATGAACGGCGATGAGCATTTGATTTTTACCTTGCATGGCGATGGCGAATTGCAAGAAGGACAAATTTGGGAAGCCGCACTATACGCTGCTGCACATAAAGTTGACAACCTTATTGCGACGATCGATTACAACGGTCGTCAAATCGATGGTGATGTAGAGGACGTGCTCAGTTTGGGTGACCTCGAGGCAAAATGGCAAGCTTTTGGATGGGAAACGTTAACAGTTGATGGAAATAACATGTCTGAATTATTACAAACGCTGAATCAAGCGAAGGAGATGACAGGTCAGGGTAAACCCATCATGCTATTAATGAAAACTGAAATGGGGCAAGGTGTTGACTACATGATGGGGACACACAAGTGGCACGGTGCTGCTCCAAATGAAGAACAGCTCGAGTCGGCCCTTCATCAACTTGAGGAGACGCTGGTTGATTATTAAAATTTAAGAATGCGACAATTCACAGTGATATTATTTTTCTTAGCCTGTTCTATCGCGACGGGACAAGAGCAACTCACGCGCATACTTTTCGTTTTTGACGCATCCAATTCCATGAACAAAAATTGGAGTGAAGAAACGCGCTTTGCCACTGCGAAACGGATGTTGTCGAATTCAGTGGACAGTTTGAGAGGTATTCCCAATTTAGAGTTGGGTCTACGGGTATACGGTCATCAATCATTGGTAACAGCAACTTATCAAGATTGTGCCGACACCAAGTTAGAAGTCCCTTTTGAAAAAGATAATCACCAAGCCATCCTTAATAAAATCAAGACAATTCGTGCAAAAGGGACGACTCCCATTGCGCGATCTTTAGAAGCCGCTGCTGGTGACTTTCCCGATAGTTCCTCACGCAATATCATCATTTTGATCACCGATGGCGTTGAAGCTTGTGATGATGAACCCTGTGTTATCGCTGATAAACTAAGGGCAAAAGGAATAACCATCAGCCCGTTTGTTATCGGTATAGGATTAGACATGTCCTACCTCGATGAATTTGACTGTTACGGCAATTATAAATCAGCCCAAAGTCCTCAGGCATTTCAGGCTGTTCTAAAAAATGTAGTCAACAAGGCATTGGTAAACACAACAGTGCAAATTAATCTGAATACAGTAAACGGAGCACCTAAAGAGACAGATGTCACAATGTTTTTGTACGAATCAGGTACTCATGATTTAAAGTATACGTTCACCCACACACTCAACGAACATGAATTACCTGATACCCTTGTTATTGATCCGAGCATCAATTACGATCTTGTCGTGAAAACACTGCCCGAGCAACGCAAAAACAACATCTCCATTCAGCGCAATACACATAACATAATTGAACTCGATACACCTCAAGGCTGGCTCAAGGTGAACTTCGACCGACCGATAAGCAATAACTATATCGATGTGCGCGTGATGCAAGACAGTAAACAACTTACGTTAAATGATCAGAAATTTGATGAGCGAGCAAAATATATAGTAGGTACGTACAATTTAGAGATTTTAACGCTGCCGCGTCGCTATAAAACCGTCGAAATCAAACAAAGTACTACAAGCCGCATAACTGTTGAAGCTCCTGGCACCGCTAAGTTTAGAAGCAACAAGGTAGTGGTCGGTCAAATTTTCGAGTTAACGAATGATGATCAACAGAAATGGGTTTGCAACCTCGATGATCAAAAAAGGAGTAACACATTTGACTTGCAACCTGGTAAGTACAAATTAGTTTATCGTAAAAAAGAATTGAAATCAACAAATTATACAACGGTTAAAACGTTCCGCGTTTATTCGAATAAATCTATAATTATCAATCTGTGATGAAAAAAAATATTGAACAATTAGGCACAAATGACACGCGATCAGGTTTTGGAGAAGGACTTCTGGAACTCGGTAAAGAGAACCCCGAGGTCGTTGCTCTATGTGCCGATTTAACAGGCTCTCTAAAGATGAATGCTTTTGAAGATGCCTTTCCCGAACGATTTTTTCAAGTAGGGATTGCTGAAGCCAACATGATGGGGATCGCTGCAGGAATGACAATCGGTGGTAAGATTCCATTTACAGGGACCTTTGCTAATTTCTCTACGGGCCGTGTATATGACCAAATACGACAATCAATTGCCTATTCGCAAAAAAATGTCAAAATCGTGGCTTCCCATGCTGGTCTCCCATTCGAAAAAGCATGAAACACAGTCTCAATTTTGGACATTATCGGAATGAGGAAAATGCTACCGAATATGACCGTTGTTGTCCCAGCTGATTTTAATCAAACAAAGCAAGCTACGAAGGCTGTCGCTCAGCACGAAGGGCCTGTATATTTGCGTTTTGGAAGACCTAAAGTTCCTATTTTTACACCAGAAAATGCATCATTTGAAATTGGAAAAGCTCAAACCATTTTTGAAGGACAGGATGTTTCAATTATCGCATGTGGTCATTTAGTATGGGAAGCAGTAGAAGCAGCACAGCAATTGGCTGAAAAAGGAATTGATGCTGAAGTGATTAATATGCATACAATTAAACCTCTGGACGAAGCCGCTATCATAGCTTCAGTGAAGAAAACAGGTTGTGTAGTTACTGCAGAAGAGCACATGTTGAATGGTGGTTTAGGAGACGCCGTTGCACAAGTTCTGGCACGACAGCTACCAAAACCTCAGGAGTATGTGGGAGTGCATGATACCTTTGGTGAAAGTGGAAAACCACAGGAACTCATGAAGAAATATGGGATATCATCAGCTGCCATTTATAGTGCTGTTGAGCGCGTGATTCAACGCAAGTAAATACCCGTCAAATTCGAATCGTGGAGCAACAAGATGGTAGCATAAAGGATTTTCTTAAAAAGCAGGGACAGACGAGTCCTTACCCATTTTTGATAGAAGTAGACTACGCCAAAGGCGCTTACATCTATGCGAAAGATGGTCGTCGCTACCTCGATATGATTGCTGGTGTTGCAGTTAATAATATCGGTCATAACCATCCGCGGGTCATCAAAGCTCTCCATGAACAAATTGATCGCCATTTACACGTGATGGTGTACGGCGAATTTGTGCAGGATGCTCCTTTGGAAATGGCTAAAAAACTCACGGCACTTCTTCCCAAACATTTGAATGCTGTTTATGCCGTCAATTCAGGAACAGAAGCTAATGAGGCAGCTCTCAAATTAGCTAAAAGAGTAACGGGAAGACAAGAGATCATTGCTTGTAAAGGAGCCTACCACGGAAGCACACATGGTTCGTTGAGCGTTTCATCTAACAAGGCGAAACAAGCACCTTTCGAACCACTTTTACCACAGATTGGCTTTATCGAATTGAACAATTTAGACTCATTACAGCTCATTTCAAATCAAACAGCCGCTGTAATACTAGAGACCGTTCAAGGCGACGCCGGGGTGCGAAAGGCCTCAAAAACATTTCTTTCCAAACTTAGGGAGCGCTGTTATGCCATGGGAGCATTATTGATCTTTGACGAGATACAGTGTGGAATGGGCCGAACTGGGAAAAATTTCGCTTTTGAACATGCTCAAGTTTACCCCGACATACTGACACTAG
>CAJXMN010000088.1 GCA_913056215.1 uncultured Flavobacteriales bacterium
TCGAGCAACAGACCTTCAAGTTCAGTGGAGATTACAAAGTCCTGACCAGCAAACGGAAACTCAAGGAACTGGAAAGCCATTCAACGCTCGGTTACGAAGGAGAAAAGGTGTTGATTCGGTTGGAGTGGGATTGAATATGTACAATCAAAAAAAATGACCTGAATTTTCGCAGGTCATTTTCAAAATAATTGTGAACGTTCTTATTTTTTCTTCGGCATACTTCGCTCGAAGGCTGGAATACCAGTAACATCCATACCCGTAATCAGCAAGTGGATGTCGTGGGTTCCTTCATACGTGAGTACAGATTCCAAATTGGCCATGTGGCGCATCATGGAGTATTCAGATGTGATCCCCATACCGCCGTGAATCTGGCGCGCCTCGCGTGCAATATCCAGCGCGATTTCCACATTGTTCCTTTTTGCCATTGAAATTTGAGGAGAAGTTGCTCGTCCTTCATTTCTCAATTGACCCAAACGATGCGTAAGCATTTGCGCTTTTGTAATTTCTGTAATCATTTCAGCTAATTTCTTTTGAATTAACTGGAATGAACCGATCGGCACATCAAATTGTGTACGTTCTTTGGAGTAGCGCAATGCTTGGTCATAACAGTCCATGGCAGCACCCAACGCTCCCCACGCTATTCCGTAACGAGCAGAATCCAGGCAAGAAAGTGGAGCTCCTAAACCACTGCGCTCAGGAAGTAAATTCGCTTTAGGAACTTTCACGTTTTCAAAAATCAATTCTCCTGTGGCCGATGCGCGAAGTGATAGTTTGCCGTGCATCTCTGGAGTAGAAAAGCCTTCCATACCGCGCTCGACAATTAATCCATGGATACGACCTTCTTCATTCTTGGCCCAAACCACAGCAATATCTGCAAATGGAGCGTTGGAAATCCACATTTTAGCCCCATTGAGCAAATAGTGATCTCCTTCGTCTGTATAATTCGTGATCATCCCCCCAGGATTAGATCCATGGTCTGGTTCAGTCAAGCCAAAACATCCAATCATTTCACCTGTTGCCAATTTGGGCAGGAATTTTTGCTTTTGTTCTTCGGAACCGTATTTAAAAATCGGATACATCACCAAAGAACTTTGTACCGATGCAGTTGATCGCAAACCGCTGTCGCAACGCTCTAGCTCCTGCATAATCAAGCCGTAAGAAATTTGATCGAGACCAGAACCGCCATATTTCTGAGGAATATACGGGCCAAAGGCACCAATTTCTCCCAAACCACTCAAAATGTGCATTGGGAAAGTCGCTTTTTCGTAATGTTCGTCGATGATTGGAGAAACTTCTTTCTTTACCCAATCACGGGCAGTATCTCGAATCAATTTGTGTTCATCCGTCAATAATTCATCCATCAAATAATAGTCGGGATGTGTATATAAATCTGAACTCATGTTAGAATGTTTAATTTAGCCATCAAAAGTAAGGAAATATATGGTTTTTTTAACGTAGAGATGCAATCAAAAACGCAACAAGTCGTTTTTTTGTACATTCGTAACATAAAGCCAAATTGAGAAACAGCCATGGACGAAATGCAATTGATAGAACGGGAATCGATGTTTCCAACATGGGTGCTTTATGCGTTGCTCGTTGCTGTTGGGATCCTGGCACTCGTGAAGTTGTGGCGTCCTGTAATTTTCCAATATATCACAGCTACTTTTGTCAAACCGCCATCGACTATTCCTTACTCGCGGGAGAACCTCAGTTTTTTTGGTCGGGCTAGTTGGATGTTATTACTGAACTATTTCGTTGTCGCTGGTATTTCTATATCTATGGTGTCAACGTATTACGGTTTTCAGCAGGATTTACTCATTTTTGCACCTACTTTTTATTTTTTATTTCAGGCGATATCTTTGTTTGTGGCAGGAGGTGTGAGTGGTGAGTTAAAAAAACTCAACGAACATTTTTTGTTGTTAAATTTCACCTATCATACGTTGGGGTTACTTTTAATCCCTTTGTTGCTCATCTGGTTGCTCAATGTTAATTACTCTATATATTTTATTTATACTTTGGCGATTCTGTTTTCCTTCTTTTGGCTGTTGCGGGTGGTCCGGGGAATATTCTTCGCATTGAGAAATAATATATTGTGGTATTATATAATTTTATACCTTTGCACCCTGGAAATTTGGCCGTTAGTCGCATTTTATGTGCTATTAATCGCTGATTTTAAGAGGTAAAACGAATTGTTGAATCTAAATACTGCAATTTTGAGTATTCGTACAATATTGGTGTCACAGCCAGAACCAGCAAGTAATAAAAATCCATATATAGCTTTAGCTGAAAAGTATAATCTACAGGTTGATTTTAGGCCTTTTATTCACGTAGAAGGCGTAGAAAAATCAGAATTCAGAAGTCAACGCGTCGATTTAAATGATTTCACAGCAATAATCTTAACCTCGAAGACAGCAGTTGATCATTTTTTTCGTATTGCTGAGGAATGCCGATTCGAAGTACCGACCTCTATGAAGTATTTCTGTATTTCTGAAGCTGTTGCCTATTACTTGCAGAAATATGTAACTTATCGTAAGCGTAAGATATTTCACGGAAGGCAGACAATTGTGGATTTGATGGACTCCATTAAAAAACATAAAAAGGAGAAGTTCTTATTGCCTTGTTCTGACATCCTTCGAAATAGCATCCCCGATACGTTGAACGAACATAAAATTGATTTCGAGCGCGTTGTACTTTACCGTACGGTGGCAACAGATCTTACGGATCTAAAGAGTGTTTCGTACGATATCCTCGTGTTCTTTTCACCTTCTGGCATTGAATCGCTGCTTAAAAACTTCCCGGATTTTAAGCAAAATAAAACACGGATAGCAGCTTTCGGACCTACGACGGCAAAGGCAATTGTGGATAATAATCTTCGACTCGATATTCATGCTCCTCAACCACAAACACCCTCCATGTCTATGGCAATTGAGGAGTATATCAAAGATCACGATAAAAAGAAGTAGAGCGTAGACAGCAAGAGTATTGAGCAAGATCCGAGGCAGTATTGAGCAAGTGTGTTGAAGGGGGCTAGTGGCTGAGGACGAGTGCTGAGGTTCTCGAAGCCCAAAACCCAAATTTTTTACTTGCGTATTTATTAATAACCGTTATTGAGCAAGAGATGAGGCAGTAGTGAGCATACAGCAAGAGTATTGAGTGTACAGGTTACTTTTAGTATCAAAATTCCAGTTCAAATCAAAAATACACGCTGTAAAATAGGAGTTTTGGGCAAAAATTTTAAGGAATTCCCTCGCTGCGTTAAATTGTAAATTCCCGCTCTCATCACTCAGCAGCTTATTAATTTCCAACTGATTAAGATTTCTCGCCAAATTGACTATAGTTGCAGCTCACCATATTATTTATTATCATTAAATTTATACCTTGGTAAATTGAATATGGCAGATCGTAAGAAAAAGGAGAAAATCAAATTTAAGAAATGGTCCTCAACAGTACTGGTGTTGTTGATGTGGATCATTGGTTTTTTACCCCTTTTTGGGGTGCTTTATTTACGATACGTACAAACTGAAGAGGAAAACCTGCCGTCCTCGACAATGTTGGAAAATCAAGAAGAGTTATTGGCAACAACTGTCTATGCAGATGATGGTGTTACTGAATTAGGGAAGTACTGGAAAGTCAATCGTACAAGTGTCAATTACAACGAGATTTCACCGCATGCTGTTTCGGCATTAATTGCAACGGAAGATGAACGCTTTGAAGAACATCCTGGTATCGATGCCAAAGCACTAGCTCGGGCAATCGTTAATATGGGGGAAGCTGGAGGTGCATCGACAATAACCCAACAATTGGCCAAATTGATTTTCACATTGAAAGAGCGCGAGGAAGAACGCGAAGCCAGAAGGAATAACACCGGTCCGACCGAAGAACAACTACGTAAGAAAAATATGAGTTCGTTGGAACGCAGGGTTTATGAAAAAGTAAAGGAAAATATTATCGCTTTGCGCCTCGAACAACGGTATACAAAGCACGAAATTTTGACCATGTACCTGAATCAGTTTGATTTCCTATACAACGCTGTCGGTATTTCATCGGCTTCCAGGGTGTACTTTAATAAAGATGCTATAGATTTAAAGCCTGAAGAAGCCGCTATGTTAGTAGGGATGTGCAAAAATCCGGGACTATACAACCCTTTGGCTTTTCAAGTTAGAGACTACCGAGCGCGATTGGCAAGTCAGCAATCCATAGATAAAGATATGGTAAGTGACGATGCGGTCGCACAGGAGCGACGTGAAGATTCTATACGCGCCGTGGAACGTAGAAATGTGGTGCTTTTTAAATGGTATGAAAACTCGTCGAAAAACAATCCTTCACTTACTTCAACGATCAGCAAATCGGAATACGACAGTCTAAAAACTTTACCGATCGTAACTAATTATCAACCGGTCGATCATAAAGAAGGAGTGGCGCCCTATTTCCGTGAAAGTCTGCGCAACGAAGTACAGGATATTTTAGCAGAAAAAGGCCCTAACGGCAATTACAAATTTCAAAAACCGGAAGGGGGACCTTATAACATTTATGAGGACGGATTAAAAATTTATACATCCATCAATCTAACTATTCAAAATCATGCAGAATATGCATTAAAACATCACTTAAAAACGAATTTACAAGAACCGTTCACGAAAAATAATCTGCGGTCTGATCAGTTTCCTTTTGCACGAAACATCGATGCTTCTACAGTTGAGCTGTTGATGAATAGTGCCCGCAAGCGTTCTGAGCGCTATCGACACGCCAAGCAAAATGGGTTGAGCGATGCTGAAGTGGAGAAAATGTTTGAAACACCGGTTCCTATGAAGGTTTTTTCCTGGAATGGTGAAGTCGATACAGTCATGACGCCTAATGACTCCATACGCTATTATAAGAACTTTATTCGTGGAGGATTAGTATCTGTTGAACCACAAACAGGTTTTATCAAGGCTTGGGTTGGCGGTCCTAATATCGATCATTTTGCTTACGATCATGTGGAGAAAGGTAAACGTCAAGTTGGATCTACTATCAAGCCTTTTATTTATTCTGCTGGAATGCGGTTCGGAGTCATCACACCTTGTCAAACCACACCGAATATACCTTACTGTGTCGATTCTCGAAAAGGATCAGGAGAGGAGGATATGGAGCAGTGGTGTCCGAGTAATGCCGGAGCTGACATGGATGGAGAACCTGTGAAATTTAGGAAAGGACTCGAACAATCTATGAATAACATTACAGTGGCCGTCATGTCAAAGATGGGCGGCGTTGCGGGTCCCAGGGCTGTTGCAAAATTAATGCGCGATCTCAATATTGAACTGAGGGAAGCCGATATTGTACCTGCTATGTGTTTGGGTGTTATGGATCTCTCGCTTCTTGAAATGGTGAGCGCTCAAGCGGCCTTTGTCAATCGGGGGATCTATACCAAGCCGACAGCAATTATGCGTATTGAAGATCGAAATGGCAATATCGTATACGAGCACACACCTCAGGCGAAAGAGGCGATGTCAGAAGAGTTGGCTTATGCCACTTTAGAAATGATGCGCGGCGTAGTACTGAGAGGTACGGGAGCGAGTTTGCGAGGTACATGGCGCGGTGATTGGGGAGGTGTGACCCAGCCAACAGCAGGAAAAACAGGAACGACACAGAATAACTCTGACGGATGGTTCATGGGGCTTACACCTGATTTAGTTACTGGGGTTTGGGTAGGAGCGGAAGATATGGCCGTACGATTTAATACGATGAAGTGGGGACAAGGAGCTCGAATGGCCTTACCAATTTATGGCTATATGATGCAAAAAGTATATAATGACCCAAACATTCATATTTCGACAGATGAATTTGAACCGCCTTTTGGCTGGAAAAATTCACTTTATAATTGCGATAATCAAGAAGATTCAGGAGACGATAATGGAACCCCTGATTTTGGAATTAATTAAAAAAATAAAAGCATGAATAAAAAAGTAGCAGATGTAGCAGAAGCTTGTAAAGGAGTGAAGTCTGGAATGACGCTGATGCTAGGTGGATTTGGATTGTGTGGAATACCAGAGAACTCCATTGACCAATTGGTGAAAATGGGAGTAGATGATTTGACTTGCATTTCAAATAATGCTGGTGTTGACGATTTCGGACTCGGTTTGCTTCTGCAACAAAGACAAATTAAAAAGATGATGTCTTCTTACGTCGGAGAGAATGAAGAGTTTGAGCGTCAGATGTTGTCTGGAGAGTTAGAGGTGGACTTGGTACCTCAAGGATCCTTGGCAGAACGTTGTCGTGCCGGAGGCGCTGGAATACCAGCCTTCTTTACACCTGCAGGTTACGGTACAGAGATCGCAGAAGGAAAAGAAGTTCGTGATTTTGATGGTAAACCACACATTATGGAAACGGCGCTTACCAGTGAGTTTGCTTTCGTGAAAGCCTGGAAAGGCGACACAGAAGGAAATCTCATTTATAAGGCTACAGCGCGTAATTTTAATCCGATTATGGCGATGGCTGGAAAAATCACTGTGGCTGAGGTAGAAGAGTTAGTTCCAGCGGGCGAACTGGATCCCAATGAAATTCATACACCTGGTATTTTTGTTCAGCGCATATACGAGGGTAAAAACTATGAAAAACGCATTGAAAAGGTAACGACGCGACCGAAACCTTAATTGTTAAGACTCAGACTCAGAATTGATAGTTCCACGTTGTTAGTTCAACGTGGATTTTAGTTGATCAAAAGTTGATCCGTACACCAGGCCCTATAAGGTAGAAGAAGCGGTCTTCATTTAGAAAATAACCAAATCCGGCATAGAGGGGAAAAGAAAATTTGCGATTCTTTTTTGTAGGATAAACTGATCCGAGCAAGACAATCCCCAAGTCTCTATCTGCCTGAGGGTCGAAGTTAAACGCATTTTTAGCTAAAAAACCACCACCTATTTTATAAGGTCGTAATTTTTGAATTTCTCCCCGTTGGTAGAATGAAAATTGTGCGAGCATGGATAATGAAATTCCACTTAAACCAGGAAAACCAGGTACGCCTGCTTTTTTAATAATGAGTCCGGCAGGGATGCTCAAATCGACATCGAAAGTAATGTGTTTTGCTTTTATAATTTCTATGCGCGCTGTATGGCCCAATCCATCATATATGTTTTTTCTATGCTTAATGATGAGCTCAATGGTCGACCAGTGATCGAGGCTGTGCGTTTTGTTGGATAAATAATCATTAATCGAAATATTCTCATTCATACAGCCATCACTACTCGTGTAGGAAAAACTTCTTGGAGATTCATCGCCAGGGCAGATTTCAATATCATCAATGATCTGCTTTTCGACCAATTGATTGGTAGCATCTTTTATACGCACTTCAATTTCTAAATATTGTTTGCCGTAGAGTTCTTGAATATCGTCGATAAAAGAATCATCGAATTGAACCGAGACATCTCCAATAGTTCCATCATGTAGTTGTGGCTCTTGTGCCTGATTAGCAATAATAGGTGTGCCACCATAGTCTACAATAACGAAATCCAGCGGTCGGGGACGTTGATATTCCTGAATGTCTAAGGTTACTCCTGTTTTTTTGTTTCCGTTGTATATATTGATCGACTTTTTACGAATATCAATTGGAACTTTGAGAAGAAAGTGTGTGACAACTTCATTTTTTACAATACTGTCAGTAGAAATATCAATAAGGTCCTCAAATACGAAATCTGCACGACTGAGTCCTTTACCTTCCAGCCGAATTTCCACTGTTTCTCCTGGAAATATTTTTCGCGAAGCGACCCAAGAACCACCTTCTCGGAGGATACTCACTTTTTCGATCGCAGGTTTGGGTAGAATATTCATATTAGTAATAAACTCGGGTTCGTCACCATCCTTAATGAAAAGATAACCGTTATTAGATTTGTGGTAGTTATAAGGACGAAACATACAGAGTACTTTATCGTTGTTTAAGCGACGAACCGTATAAAGCTCGGCAATCAATGCGCCTCCTTTTTCATCCCGATCTTCAATGCGATAGGTTTTATTGATGCGCAGGTCGCGATGGTTGTCGAGTTGTAGCTCAACCCCTTCACGTTTATCGAACTCCAGTGTTACCTGGCGTTGGTCAAATTGAAGAAACTTGAGACGCGATCCTTTGACCTGTGAAGAGAAGGAATTGGTCTTGATTGTATAATTTAGCCGATTATTTTTATAGTTCGGGTGGCGCAATGCGATCGGTAATTGCACTTGAATCTCACCCCGTTGAGTAGGTAAAATAGCTACCATGATGTTGTCTTGCTGTCTATAGATTCGGTATTCATAATTCGCTGCCTTTTTCCATTTTGGATCCACCATGATGTTTTCAGGTCGATTAGTAACGAGCTCAAAGCGACGTTCTTCCCCGATGAAAAAATCGCCATCGCCCGCATAGATTTCTGCATAAGTGTTAGAGTATGGGAAGAGAGGAAGTTTTAAACGACGATTATTAAAATTGAGTTGTAGTGCGAGATAATCGCTGATAGAGAGGTCGTTGAATTGTATTTTACACGTATAATGGCCGTGTACATTTAGTACGAGTGAATCAATGATTTTATAATCGCGCGATTTCATGAGGTGAAACTGATCTGTTGTTACAAGCTCGTCAGTTGGTACGAAAGTGAAATGAGCGATGGGTTTTTTGTTTTGAAATTCAAATGCCAATTTTCTGACACCTTGAACTTTGACGCGATCCTTTCGAAATTCATAAGTCATCGTATCCACCTTCATTGAGACCTTTGAAAAAAGACCTTCAATGGATTCTTGAGCTAAGACAGGGTACGCCCAAAGGTGAACAAGTGTTATTATTCCCAGTATGAGATAGATGCGAGCACTTTTCAGCATTTAATTAATTTTTTGCAAAGGTAAAGGATATTCCCGGTTTACTCAACAAGTGTTGGGTACAAAAACACCAAACTAACGCGTACGTTCTGTCGTATATTCAACCAGAAGTTGTAACGATTTTTTACTATCAGAATCAGGTAGCGGTTCAAGCAAAGAAAGGGCTTGATCGCGAAATTCCATCATTTTTTGATAGGCATATTCAATGCCACCATTTTCCACAACTAACTGAATCGCCCGACGTACTTTTTTGGGTTTTTCATTGTATCGTTTAACAATAGTAATGAGTTCCTTCCTCGTTTTATTATCAACATTGTTTAAGGTGTAAATGAGCGGTAAAGTCATTTTGCGTTCTCGAATATCTATTCCTGTAGGTTTACCGATTTTACCTGGAGTACCATAGTCAAAAATATCATCTTTTATTTGAAATGCGAGTCCTACGAGTTCACCAAATTCCCGCATGCGCTCTGCCTGGTCTTCACGAGCAACGGAAACAGCGCCAGCTTCGCAGCACGTTGCAATTAGAGAGGCTGTTTTTTGTCGAATGACTTCAAAATAAGTCGCTTCGTCAATGTCCAATCGCCGTGATTTTTCAATTTGCAATAATTCTCCTTCGCTCATTTCTCTCACAGCACGTGCCACAATTTCCAATGAACGGTATTTTTTATGTTCGATGCTCAGCAACAGTACACGTGAGAGCAAATAATCGCCTACTAAGACAGCGATTTTATTTTTCCAAAGTGCGTTGATGGAGAAGAATCCTCTGCGTTCGTTGGCATCATCGACCACATCATCATGAACGAGTGTAGCTGTGTGTAAAAGCTCAACGAGTGAGGCAGAATTGTAGGTGTCGTCGTTGATTTCTCCCAGCATTTTGGCGGAAAGGAAAACGAACATGGGGCGCATTTGTTTTCCTTTTCGTTTAACAATATAATGTGTGATTTTGTCGAGCAGGGGTACTTTTGATCGCATGTTTTTGCGAAAACGTTCTTCAAATTCTTCTAATTCTCCGGCTATTGGAGCTTTAATTTCATTAACTACACCCATGCTGGAACAAATATACAGATAAACTTTGTGCTGTTAGCCTATCTATAACAAGTGAAATTGTAATTTGTTACTTGGCGGGAAGCGTCAGCAATGGTATTTGAAGGTGCTGGGCAATATTTTTAGATAAACTACGGCTAAATATGGCACTGAAAAAGTTGCGTTTACGCGGCTGTATCGCTATAATATCTACTTTTTTTGAACTGTAGAAGTCAATGAGCGATGATTCAATATCTTCCCCAGTTATTACGTGGAAATTAAGTTGATCGTCACCCCTCAGTTTCTTTTTCCAGTTTTCCATATCACTAGCACTCACATCAGAGATGTCTTTTTCGAAATGGACACCGCAAAGAGAAGCGTTTAACTGTATAGAAAAATCCAATACGTCATTAAAGGAAACAACTTCTTCATCCTTGTAGTTCGTCATGTAGGCAATTTTCTTGACATTGGCTTCAGGTGATGCTTCCAATGGAATACTCATTACTTTGCAAGGGGAGGCGTCAATTACACCAGATGCTACTGATCCGAGAAAAACTTCTTTTAAACCAGTCGCTCCTTTTGTCCCCATCACGATGACGTCATAGGCTTCTTTTTTTGCAACAGTTGTAATTCGGGTAACAGGATGTCCCTCCGCCATGATTTGATTAAAATCCACAGATTTAAAACCATTATCGTCGGCAATTTTTCGCATTTTTTCTACGGCACTTTGGAAGTTTTTTCGCGATTCTTCTTCCATCATTTCAAAAACTTCTCGAGATGTATTTTGAAGGGAACGACCGAGTTCTGGTAATTCGTAAACATGGATAAGTGTCAACTGCCCACCCGTTTTTTGTGTTAAATGGAGAGCGAATCGAAATGCATTTTCTGCCGTTTCGGAAAAATCTGTAGGAAAAAGAATATTCATTGTTCGTGTGAATTAGTACTACTCAAAATTGCATTATTTTTTCTAATTAGTAAACAAAAAAGTAGTTTTTTTTTATTTCATGTTGTTAGTTAAAATCGGGAAAAACAAGATCAATGAAATCTAGTGGACTTCGTATTGAAATGCGGAAATCCGGCGTTGCTACACCTGTAATTTTTGCAGTTGAACTAAATACTTGCTTTCTGGCTGGCTCCATAATAATACGTGAGATTTAAAATCAATTCCTTACCTTTAGATCACAGATGAAAAAATTAGCAGGAATCCTTTTTTTCGTGGTACATGTCACCAGTTTTGTTGCGCAATCACCGAGGCAACAATTGTCAGCACTGGAAGTATTGATGAATACGGATTATAGTGCGATCGATTCCGTCATGAAGCAGTATCCCGATGATTTCAATTCGTTTTCTTATGAAGAACGGATTGAGTTTCACTTGCTTCGCATGTTTTGGATGCAAACCAGTCAAAGTATTCATGATACGGCTTATTATACTCAATTGCAAAAGGCTCAATTACTGGAGCATGATCAATTGATTTTGCTTTCAGCCACAGAAATTTTAGATCAAAGGGAGGCGTTTCAATTTGTGCCACAATTAAATTCTACTCCTGATTCGATTCAACATAGGTCGATTAAGGTATTGTTCCATGCGATCAAAAGCTATAGCAATATACAGCGTGAAATACAATGGAAATTTCACGCCAATAAGGCAATGAAAATTTCGAGAAGATCATATTCTGATATGTTACCTTCAATAGTTGTCACGATAATTTCAACCGCTTTGGAGGAAAAAGGACATTATACGGATGCCGTCAAATATCAACAGAAAGCCTTGAATTACGCCGAGGAAAATGATTTGAATTTGTGCATGGCGGCCCACAAGTTAAAATTGGCCCACGTTCACTATGAATTAGGTAATGTGGTCAAAGCAAAAAATTATTATGCAGACGCGATGGGTTTAGCTAAAAAGATTAATAATACATTTTTAGAAGCTGAAGCGTTAATGTGCTCTGGTGACTTAAAAGTGAGTACAGGTAATATAAAGGAAGGGCTATACGATTTACAACGCGCTTTAATTTTATATTATCAGGAGTCATCAGATATTGGAATAGCCAATACGCATAAAGAATTGGGAAGAGCTTACCTTCAAACACAAGATTTGGAATTGGCAAAAGAGAATCTGGAGCTGAGCCGCAATTACTTTAATCAGATCCCCGCTCGCTTTGGTTTAGGGGAGTTATACTTTTTTCTAGCGCAGCTTGCATATGAACAAGATCAGTTCAGTCTTGCTCTCCGGCATTGTAACCACTCCTTAAATTATACAGAGCAATATGGCTCCACATTGCGCTATTACAAAATTCTGCAATTGAGGAGTCTCGTACGATCAGCTTTAGGAGATGATGCACTCGCTTATAAAGACCTCCGTACTTATGTGAAGTTTAAAGACAGCATTTCTGCAAGTGAATTACAATCGCAGGTTGCTGAACTTAGTGAGCTCTATGAAGCAGAGCAAAAAGCGAAACAAATTAGTGAACAAAAACGTCGGATTGAAGAGCAGCGCAATCAACAATTGATTAACGAGCAAAAGTTGGAAAATACAGAGTTGCGCAATCAGCGCATTATTCTCATTCTTTTCTTTTCAGTAATATTGTTTTTAGCGCTTTTTGTCATATTTTATTTCCGAAGCAAACAACGTGCCTTGCGCACGCAGCAGCGCGAAGTGGAGCTCCAGCAACAATTGCTGCGCTCGCAAATGAACCCTCACTTTTTGTTCAATGCTATGTCGGTGATCCAAAGTTATATTTACGATAACGACTTAAAAAACTCTTCGGCCTTTCTAGTCAATTTTTCACGCCTCATGCGTTTGATTCTGGAAAATAGTGAAAAGGAGTTCATTGCACTTTCTACTGAATTGGAGATTTTAGAACGTTTTCTAAAAATACAACAAGCACGTTTTGAACATCGATTTAATTACGAGATCAATACAGATGATGATATCGATCTTGAAACTACAATGATTCCACCGATGGTTTTACAGCCTTTTTTGGAAAATGCTACTGAACATGGCGAACTCCATAAAGTTAGAAACGGTAAAATTCGGATAAACTATAAAATTGAGAAGGAATTACTTATTTTTGAAATAATAGATAACGGTATAGGTCGGAAGGCAGCACGCGAGAAACAAGAAAGTTCAACATTGAAAAATCACAAAAGTATGGCTATTTCGATAACAGAACAACGTATTGCATTGTTACATCAGAAGTATAACCGATCAGGTTATGTGACAATAGAAGATGATGATGAAAAGCACGAAACAGGCACTCGGGTAAAGGTAGGCATTCCTATTATACGTTGAAAATGACACACTAAAAGACTTTTAATTACATGGCTTACAAAGTACTGATTGTAGATGATGAAGTAAGAACGCGCTCATTGTTGGCGAACATGTTGAGTCATAATTCTGAAAACCTAAAGGTTTATTCGGATGGCGAAAGCGTTGCTACCGCAATAGCTTCAATTGAACAGCAGAACCCCGACATCGTTTTACTTGACATTCAATTACCAGACGGTTCTGGATTTGATATTTTGGACCGTTTAGATGATCGCGATTTTCAGGTCATTTTTATAACTGCACATGAAGAGTATGCGATTCGGGCTATTAAAAGTTCAGCACTGGATTATATTTTAAAGCCCGTTGATGAAGAGGAACTAAACAATGCAATATACAAAGCAGTCAATCGAATTAAAGGGCAACTCGATCAAAGCACGCACTACGATGCTTTGCTCAACAACATTGAAAAGGATAACAAGAAAATTGTGCTCCGAACATTGGAATCTCTTTATATATTTGATGTAGAGGATATAATGCGCTGTCAATCGAGCGGAAATTATACTAACTTTTATATCAATGATGATCGGGAAATTATTGTGTCAAAACCTTTGAAAGAATACGAGGAGGCACTCTCTTACCGCTGGTTTGTGCGTTGTCATCGATCACATATTATCAATATGGACTATGTCGATCGTTTCGATAAAAACGACGGAGGTGCTATCATTATGCGGGATGGAACAAAAGTGCCGTTGTCGCGATCATTTCGCGAGCGTTTTTTCGAGGCCCTCGAAAATATGACCTAAACGATCAGCGGTGATCACTGAATTGAAAAAAAATGCGAAGAACCCTGCCAGGTGCAAAGCTCTTCGCATTGTTGTTTTTATGAAGCTGGTGTGAACTGAACTTCAGTCATAATCTTTACTTCATCGCTCACAAGAACACCTCCAGTCTCCAATGTCGAATTCCAGTTTAAGCCCCACTCTTTACGATTGATCTTACCTGAAATTGAGAACCCTGCCTTTTTGTTACCCCATGGGTCTTTTGCTGTTCCGCCAAATTCAACGTCGAGCGTAATTGGTTTTCTAACTCCTATGATGGTAAGGTCTCCTTTCAAACGATAGTTTTCGTTATCTATCTTTTCAAAACCTGTACCTGTAAACGTCAATTCTGAATGATTTTCCACATCAAAGAAATCCCCGCTCTTCAAGTGCTTATCTCTATCACCATTGTTGGTATAAACAGAATCTGACTTGATCGAAACCTCCACCTTTGCATTCTGAAAATCGTCACCGACCGTCGTAATTGACGCCTTGAAATCGGTAAATTCACCTTTGACATTGGTGATCATCAGGTGCTTTACTTTGAATAGAAGTTCACTGTGTGTTGGGT
>CAJXMN010000089.1 GCA_913056215.1 uncultured Flavobacteriales bacterium
GGTTCAAATCCTGAAGTTGATCGAGCTATTGAAAAGATTGATGATTATCCACTTCCCCGGTTAATTCATCGTTTTTTAGAAGAAAATAATACCTTCTATCAAGAGAATATCGATAAAAAATAATCACGTACGAACGATTTACTTTCTATAATTTTGTCTTACATTTGTTGTATGGCAGGTAGTATTAATAAAGTGATTTTAATCGGTAATTTAGGAAAAGATCCTGAAGTTCGTGCACTCGAGAACGGTACAAAATTGGTGCGTTTTCCGATTGCTACATCTGAATCATTCACAGATAAAACAACGGGTGAAAGACGAGATATTACGGATTGGCACAATATTGTCATTTGGCGAGGTCTTGCTGAAGTAGCTGAGAAATACTTGTCCAAAGGGCAGAAAGTTTACATCGAAGGTAAATTAAAAACGCGTTCCTGGCAAGATGATGCAGGTATTACGAAATATACTACCGAAGTTGTGGCTGACAACATGACGATGCTGACTCCCAAATCAGAGAATCCCGCTGCTCAATCTACACCGAACTATTCGAAAGAAGATACGCCTCAAAAACCTACTCCGATGGAAGGAAATCTATCGGATGAAGATGATGATGATTTGCCATTTTAAAACGGTTTTTAATGGATGATCCTGAACCTTTGAGTTTATTTTTAATGAGTCTTGGTGGCGGTTTAGATGCTGGATTTTGGATCTCGCTAGCTGTCTTAGTATTGCTCTTGGTTTTATCGGCATTGGTATCTGGTTCTGAGGTGGCATTTTTCTCCTTATCCCCCGAAGAGCGGGAAGTGCTTGATCAAAATTCAGATTCTTCTTCAGATGTAGCGATTGAATTACTTAAGCATCCAAAGAATTTATTGGCTACTATTCTCGTAGTTAATAATTTCGTAAATGTTGGTATCGTTATACTGGCGAGTTATCTCTTTTCAATCGTTTACCCTCCTGTTGAAGGCCAAATTGATTATTTGCGATCTGCAATTGAAATAGGAGGGATTACTTTTATTATCTTGTTGATTGGTGAAGTGATTCCGAAAATTTACGCCAACCGCAATAGTTTGAGTTTGGTAAATATCATGTCAACTCCATTAAATATTTTGGGTAAAATACCTCCTTTCTCCTGGTTGCGCTCTTTTTTGGTGAATGGGACGGAAATTGTATTGAGATACGCGCGAAAACGCCAGTTAGATGTGTCGTCAGATGACCTTGAGAATGCTATAGCGCTAACCCGAGAGCAAGATACACCTCCTGACGAACAACGGATTTTAGAAGGAATTGTTAAGTTTGGGAATACGGATGTGCGCCAAATTATGCGTTCGCGCGTTGACACTGTCGCTGTAGATGAGGACACGCCTTTTAATGAATTGGTCGAAGTTATTCTGGAGTCGGGTTATTCCAGAATTCCAATTTATAAAGAAACCTTTGATGAAGTTGTAGGTATTTTGTTTGTGAAAGATTTACTCAAACACCTCGATGAAGAAGATGATTTTACGTGGAATGCGTTGATTCGTCCACCATTATTTGTTCCTGAAAACAAAAAAATTGATGACTTACTTAAAGAATTTCAGGAGCTGAAAATGCACATGGCTGTCGTAGTTGATGAATATGGAGGAGCCTCTGGAGTGGTAACGCTTGAAGATGTATTGGAGGAAATCGTTGGTGAAATTACAGATGAATTTGATGACGATGATATTGTCTATACCAAAGTGGATGAACATACTTTCGTTTTTGAGGGAAAGACGCCCTTGGTGGATATGTATAAAGTGCTGGAGGTCGATGGTAAAGAATTTGAAAACAGTAAAGGTGAATCCGATTCCATTGCTGGTTTTCTAATTGAGCAAGCTGGAAAAATTCTGCGCAACAATGAATCTATTGTATTTAATCAGTTGAAATTTATTGTCGAATCCTCGGATAAAAAAAGGGTGAAATTGGTTAAAATTATAAAATTACCAAAAGATGAAGAAGAGTAAATGGACACTCATATTACTGGTTGTTCTGGCAATTGGTTGTACGGATAATAAAAATTTTGTTCCCAAACCGTCAACCTATCTCGAACTGAATTTACCCTCAAGAGAATATGAAGAGTACAGGGACACCTGCGGGTTTCATTTTTCAAAACCCACTTATTTCGATGTGGAGCAGGTGCAACCATCGTCGTGTAACCGTGATATTACTTTTGGAGATTTAAACGGTACGCTTCATCTCAGTGCTATTGAAATGGATACTACATTGGCGGCTTATGTTAATTACGCTATCGATAAAGTAGGAGAACACAAAATTAAGGCTACGGCGATTTACGATACCAATATAGTGCGTCCAGAAGATCGGGTTTACGGAACTTTCTTTGAATTGCAGGGAAACGTTGCGTCTCCTTTTCAGTTTTACGTAACGGATAGTATTCAACATTTCTACAGCGGTGTAGTTTACTTTAATACACGGCCGAATTACGATTCGATCAAACCAACACTTAACTTTGTTCGAAAAGATCTGTTAGAGTTGATGAATACAATCGATTGGTCGAATTAACCGTTTATCCTCCTATTTCAGTCATTGACAAATCAATAGCGCTTTTTTCACTCTTTTTTCTTATATTTCATCAAAATGCAATACTTATGAAGCAGCTATTATTCCTTTTGATTTTTATCATACCCACGCTTTTAATGGGGCAGGAACGTTATTCCAGAGCTAAAGTTTGGGCAAATACCCACGAATTACAGGAGTTATCTCAATTGGGCTTAGCTGTTGATCATGCCGCAATGAAAAAGAACACCTATGTCATTAGTGACTTTTCTGCCTCGACGATTGAGCGCGTGCGCAATGCAGGATTTAAAGTGGATATTCTTATTGACGATGTCAAAGCTTATTACACCTCTGAAGCTTATCAGAATCAAGGGGTGACGAAGAATGTAACTTGTGACAATAACAACCAATCTGGTTTTGATCCATCGGTTCCCAACAATTTTCAGCTCGGTTCCATGGCAGGATATTTCACATACCAAGAGTTTATCAACGAGATTGACGCAATGGCTGCGCAATATCCAAATTTAATTACTCAAAAAGCGGCTGTTTCGGATACCTTATCCCATGAGAATCGTCCGATTTATTACCTGAAGCTTTCAGATGACCCTGGCACCGATCAGGGAAAACCGCGGATACTCTATTCATCCATACATCATGCCCGTGAACCAGGTTCGCTCTCGGAAACGTTGTTTTTTATGTGGTATTTATTGGAGAATTACGGTACGGATCCTGAAGTGACTTATCTGGTGGATAATCTTGAAATATTCTTTGTGCCTATGGTGAATCCCGATGGTTACATTCACAATGTGGTGAATGATCCAAACGGGGGAGGAATGCACCGCAAAAATAAAAACCCAGCAATTGGTTCTTCTAATCCAGGAGTAGATTTGAACAGAAATTATTCATACCAGTGGAACACTACTGGAGTGAGTTCAGATCCAAATAATGATACCTATCCAGGAACATCGGCGTTTTCTGAGCCTGAAACCAAAAATATGAAGAAAATCGCAGAGAATTGGGGGGTGTCATTTGCTATGAATGCACATACTTACAGTGGTTTGATGCTCTATCCGATTGGGGCAACGAGTGGCGAATTTGCCGCGGATGATTCTTATTTCAATGCGATCTCGAGTCATATGGTCGAGTTTAGTGGATATGATGCAATAAAGGCCTCAGATTTATATCCTGCATCTGGAGATTCTGACGATTACATGTATAAGGAAGAATCTATTTTTGCAATGACTCCAGAAGTGGGTTATGATGGGTTTTGGGCACCACAAAGTCAAATTATTGAGGATAATATTGATATGCTGTATTCGAATATCAAGGCAGCACATTTACCGTTGATTTATGGTGTAACTGAGAACCTCGATCTCGCACCTACGATCGATGATGTTTCGGGTGATTTTAATTTTGAAATTCAGCGTCTGGGACAACAAAATGGGCCGTTGACAGTAAGTATTGATCCGATTAACGGAATTCAATCAGTTGGAAATCCCATGACATTTAACTTGTTGATAGAAGAAATACAGAATGGAGCAATCAGCTATCAACTTGCGAATGGAATACAATATGGCGATGAGATAAAATATGCTATTGTAACTGATAACGGACTTTGGAAAAACCGCGATACAATTATAAAAACTTACGGAACAGCGACACTTCAATTTTCGGATCCTGCAGCGAACCTGGATAATTGGACAGGAAACTGGGCGCTGACCAACGAGGATTATTATTCCCCTGATTTTTCATTTACGGACAGTCCGAATCAATCCTACGGGAATAATGAATTCAATACTTATCAATTCGAGGATACGATAAATCTTACAAATGCGAGTGCTGGTGCTATACGTTTCCGCGCAAAATGGGCGATTGAAGCTAATTTTGATTATGTACAGTTTCAGGTTTCGACTGATTATGGAAACACATGGGAGGCGCAGTGTGGAACTTATACCAACGCCGGTGTCCAGAACAATGGTAATCCCCAGCCCGTGGGTGAACCGTTATATGATGGGACGCAGCAAGACTGGGTGCTGGAAAGTATTGATTTGAGCGATTACCTGGGTGACGAAATTATGGTGCGCTTCGTGCTGGTGTCTGATAATTACGTTCAAGAAGCTGGGTTTTTCTTTGATGATTTTGAAATAATGTACGATAAAAATGCCGATGCGTCGCTTTCGAATCAACTGATTTCATCATTCAAAGCTTTTCCCAACCCTGCAAATCAGTACGTGAAAGTTTCATTTCAAGAGCAGGTAAGTAACGGAACAATAGCTGTGCATACAGTAACGGGTAAGCGTATTCTTAAAAAATCAATTCAGCAAAACACTAAACTCTTGGAAATCAATGTTCAAAGTTGGAAGTCGGGCGTGTATTTTGTAACCTTTGAAAAAGGTAATCACGCTTCTTCTCCACAGCGAATCGTGATCACGAGATAGTAGTTCTTGCTGAGTTATCCGAGATGTAGATTCATTTTTTAACAATTGCGTATTGGCTGATACCAATGGTTGGAGAAGATTTTTGGCGATCAGGATTCCAGACGTAAACCGAATACGCGACGGCTCCCTTTTTGTTCAAAAAAGAGGAGGCTATGAAAAAATAAGGATATTGGGTTGTGGCTTCTATCGATTCCCAATAGATTTTTTTATCGTCTTTGTTGTAGGCTGCCAAAACAATATGCTGATTATCCCTGAATAGTTCTTGCTTCGTGTCGATTTTCAATAAAACGGACATTTCAGGTAATGGTACGCGGTCAATTAAATTAGTAAATTCATCTTCAAGTTCATAATCACGTTGATTTAATAGTCGCTGGCTCGTTAGGGGTATTCCTTGTTGGATGCGCTTGAAGAAATAGCAAAGTTCCAGGTGGTCGCTTTGTATAACTGCAGGATCTTTCTCAAAAGTACGGAACATATCTGAAGCATTGTTGGGTGTCCATAATTGCTTGTTCCTGAAATCTGAAAGCGCTTCAGTTCCTTGATCGAACGGCGATGAAAGTCCGTAATCCCCATTTTTGGCGCGATTTATATCTTGATCGCTCGGATTGGATATGATTTTGTATATCGACGTATTGAAGTGGTTTTTGGCCATCGAATAGGGGATCACTTCTGGAATTTCTATCATGTAGGACACACCCTGCAATGCACTGGAAATAGATTGGACAACCAATTTTACAAGAGAAAGGGTATCCGTTGTGCGATAATGATATGGATTCATCAATACCTTCAGATCGAGTGATAGTTTCTTATTTGCGAATCGTGGTCGGTTACGCATAAGATGACCAAAATCGTTGAGTTTCAACAGTGAGTTGTCGAATCTACACTGACTAATAGCTATAATCGTTGAATCGTGGAGTGCGGCAAATTGAAGTGTGTCTTTCTGGCAAGTTGGGATTGTGTGGTCGTGGAAGAGCCAAAGCGTGGAGTCCTTGCTCATTTGAATATCGATCTCACTACCATCGAGTAGTTCTAACGCGCGATTTACTCCCTTCCAGCCGTTTTCATGGTAACCAGGGTTATCATTTTTGCCGATGGGACCGTTGCCTTTGTGTCCAAAAAAGAGCGTATGTGCTGGAACCAATTTTTGAATAGTGTTTACGGAAGGTTGTTCATTACGCTGCGTACATCTTACCAGAGCAATAACGATGACTCCGCTTAATAAAAGTACTGCATTAAGGTAACCCCTGGATAGAAAATGTTTCAAAATGGACATGATGTTCACGATTTACTGCATTTTTATTCCAAAAATAGACTTTTATATGATCTTGAGGTTGAATTGAATAGTGAAGATTTTCCTTGAATAGTTTTTGCCAATGTTGCTTTTGACCGAGTTGCTCATCTGTATCTATATCGATTTGTTCCCAAATGTAATTTTCTCCATCACGCGAAAATGCGACAATAAAAATCGGCTGAACGGTATCGTTGGTTTGCCAGTTTTTATCCGTCTTAAACGTTAGAGAAAGTTCTATGCCTTCATAATCTTTTGGGATTTTAACATCCGCGCAATTAACGAAGTCAGTACTGTCGTTGAACTGAAGATCACTTTCTTCACGATTGTGGATCAACTCTTTCGATTTAAATGTTGGAGTAATGCGTTGACGGAGGACGGTTTCCTTATGCAGCTTAACAAGCCCTTGCCGAAGTCCTGACAATCGCTTTTCTTTTGCTGCTGAAAGTTGAGCTGGTTGAAGTTGAAGCTGTTCCCCAACTTTGTAAATGGTGTTACCCGATATGAAGTGATTTTTGTGCAACAGTTCGTTCATCTTCCTGTTGTTCCGCATCATGACACATGTTTTTGATTGTTTGAATGTGCCTGACGTATCCAGCGTGGACCCGAGCCAGCTTACAGTTTTCATAGCTTCGAATGAATAGTTGTGAGCAATGAGGTTATGTAGGGAAGGGGCGATGTCCAGATGAGTGTTGACAGAGCGAATGTGCTTGTTTCGTTTGAGCAGCGGTGAATAAATCATAAGTGGAGAACGATATTTTTCCAGTGGATTATTTTGAGGTATGTCACCCATCATGTGATCACCCAGGATGATATAAATGGTATTGGAATGTGCCTCACGTGATTTTTGCTGTTCAAAATACCACTGGAGTGCATCATCCGTATAAAGAAATGTTGAAAAATATTGTATGTATTTTCGATGCTTCTCTTTAAGACGAGGAGCCACATCGGCCTGAGTGATCATTTCTTTGACACGTCGCTTATAGAATGCCTGATTGTCTACTATAAATGGATAGTGCATGGATAGCGTTAGTATAACATCGAGGGTGGGAGTGTCCACATTCAAACTGTCTTTTGTGTTGAAGACTTCCTTCAGGAGTTCTCGATCACCGATTCCAAAGGGGACGGGGTCTATACTTGTTTTTTTGCCAGTACCTTCGTAATTGTATTCTTCACGGTCGTAAATGTGCGAAAACCCTTGATCGTTCATGAATAAATCCATATAGTCGAATCGTGCATGACCTCCGTAATAAAAAGTGCCTTCGTATCCGTGTTTGAATAGCCACTGAGGAAGTGTGCGCGTGTTCGGATAACCGTTTCGTTGATGTGTAAATCCCTTGGGCCCGTGAGGGAGTGATCCTAAGACAGATGGAAGTACTGCGAATGTGCGTTCGCCTGTCGCCAGGGTATTCTTGAAGTAAAGGGAATGTTGAGCCAAAGAATCTAAAAAAGGGGTATAGCTGATCTCGTCAGCTTCATTTCCACTAAAAGAGGATGACAAACTTTCAACGATGATAAAAACCAAGTGAGGAGGTGTTCTTTTGAGCTCGAAAAATGATGATAAAGGATTTGTTTTCGGATTTTTATGTAGGAAGGGATAATTTTTTGATTGATAATTTCTAGAAATAGTTTGTTGAACGGTTTGTGTCGCCTTTTGAAACGATTGAGGTGTTCTTGGAGTACGCTCTTGAAAGGACGTTATAAAAAAATAGGTTTTATTTTGTATTAGGTTCGTAAAAGCATGTTGACCGTTTGAGGATTGAACACCCAAAAATAGACTGGTAATTGCAAAAACGCCGATTATTGCAGGGGATATCCAGATGATGTTACGATTTCTAAAAAACTTGTTTAAAAGAAAATAAGCAATGATCGGTAGAGGAAGTAGCAAGTAATACCAGCGAAACACAACAAAATCAGAAGAAATGAGCTCTACTTGATTCCAATCGAATGCAAATAATGTAGCATCCAATGGTACTAGTGTAACTGTAAAGTAGAACAACGATACGAAGTCAAATAGTGCTATGACGACAAAGAGCGCATTCGTTAAGTGGTTCAACCATTTTCCATCTAAAAAAAAGTAGAGAGGAACGAGAAGTAGTGCTATGATACTGCTGAATAGTAATGTATTCAAAACACCGTAAGACCAAACCTCCCAGGGATTATCTATGAAATGAATCGATTCAACGATGAAAACGCCAATGGTCCAGGAAACGATTAGTGTAATCGTCCAGGCGAGGTATTGTGTAAATAGCGATTGAAAGCGTTGCTTCATAGATACTCCTTTCAATCAACGAAGATAGTAGAATTCTCAGAATTTAAGCTCGCTATACAATTGGTGTATGTATAGCGAGCTGTTGGGCTACCAAACAATTTCGTAGGGAAGTCGTGCTTGAATGCCAGTAAAGTTTTCTATTTCTCTGACCTTTTCGTAGAGTGCACGGAGTTCTCTCGGTGTCGTTGCTTGATCTTTTTCACTTTCTTCTATTGATTCTAGTATTTCCATCCAAGGTTCTTTTTTTACTTTTGGAAAATACTGAACAACAGGAGAATCGATGCCTGTTGATGAGATAGCGTAGTTAATTGCATCATTGAGGCCCCCAAGTGTATCGACTAATCCAATTTCAAGGGCATCTTTACCTGTCCATACGCGACCTCTTGCAATCGTATTCACATCATCTTTCTTCATGTTTCGACCAGCTGCCACGCGTTCTAAAAATTGATCGTAAATAAAATCAACTTCTTCCTGGATAATGGCGTATTCTTCATCTGACAATTTTTCATTTGTACTGAGAATCGCGTGTTTGTTCGTGCTCACGCGGTCGAAACTAAGCCCTAATTTGTTTTCTAACATGGCTCCAGTGTAAGGGATGACACCGAAAACACCAATAGAACCTGTAATTGTTGTGGATTCTGCGAAAATTGTATCCGCCGCCGCAGCGATGTAATAACCACCTGAAGCAGCCACGTCTCCCATTGAAACGATCACCTTTTTCTGTTCGCGTGCCAGCTTCACTTCGCGCCAGATTTCGTCACTCGCAAGTGCACTTCCCCCTGGACTGTTTACACGAAATACGATCGTTTCTATGTCTTCGTCTTTTCGGGCATTGCGCAACAATTTCGTGATTTTTTGACTACTCAATCCTTCTCCTTTCACGACAACCGGTCCTTCGGCTACAATAACGGCAACATTCGCATTTTTTCCGTTTGCAATTTTTTGATTGTTTAAGAATTTTTTGCTTGCATATTTTTCGAAAGCTTTGAAGTTAATATCATCCGGATTTTCGATCGAGAGTTTTTTCGCGATCAAAGCAATAACTTCGTCGCGATATTTCACCTCGTCAATCATATCGTATTCTACGGCATCGCTCACGCGACGTACCCATCCGCTATCAGCAATGGCATTCAATCGATTGGCATCTATTGTTTTGTTTTCAGCAATATCACTGCGCAAATCACTCCAGATAGAATTAAGATAGCGCGTTACTTGTAATCGACTGGAATCACTCATTTCGGTTAGAAAATAAGGTTCAACCGCACTTTTAAAATGATTGTCTGAACCACGTACCACTTGCATTTCCAGATCAAGCTTGTCAAATAAGCCTTTATAAAACATCAATTCTGTTCCCAGTCCTAAAAACTCAAACATCGAAGAAGGAAACCCATAATTTTCATTAGCAGCAGATGCTATATAATATTGTTTGAGACTAACTGCTTCACCGCTGTGGTACGCCACTACAAATTTGTCTTGATCTTGAAATCGTTGAATCGCTTTCCGTATTTCGGAAGCTGTGGCGTATCCGCACCGGGCATTTTCAAGTTCAATAAAAACACCTTTAATACGATCGTCTTCTGCAGCATTTTCGAGTCCGTATAAAATGTCTGCGAGTCCTGTTTTATTGATAAAACTCAGAGAGCTAGGACTGATTTCTGACTGGCTAAGTTCTCCAATATCCCCTTTGAGCTGAAGGTGTAAAACAGCTTTTTCTCCGACGGCGTATTGCGGGGCGCTCCCCATAAGACTACCAATGGTGATAGCGATAACGGTTCCGATTATTACTAGGATTACAATGCTTGCCGTTAAGCTTGGCCAAAATACTCTTCCAAATGAAATTTTTTTCTTTGTCATATAACGTTGTTTATCATCTCTAAATTAAAGTGTAACCATTTCGTGTAGATTACATTGTATAGAGCTCATTTTTTAATGTTGACTTTGTTGCTAATTTTGTAAGCCAAAAGTATTAAAAATCCCGCTTTTACAATTTAAGAATAACATAAAAGGGAGGATAATTACGTGATTGGTATAAATGAATTATAAAGTTAAAAGATGGGCTTTTTTTAGTCTTGGAAGTAATCAGGGCGATCGACTGGAATTGCTTCGGTCTGCTGCACACATAATGAACGAATGGTCGCATGAAGAGCTTCTTATATCTCCCGTCTTTGAAACTCCACCATGGGGGTTTGAGAGTGATGAGCCTTTTTTGAATTGCTGTATAGGACTCCCCACCAAAAAGAGTCCGTACGAATTGTTGAGAGGAGCATTGCAACTCGAGGATAGCTTGGGAAGAACACGCAAAACCACGTCATCGGGGTATGCATCACGAAGCATAGATATCGATTTACTATACGTTGGAGATGAAATTGTTGATAACCCGCCAGATATTTTGTTGCCGCACCCTTTGGTGGATCAAAGGAAATTTGTGTTGGAACCCCTGGAAAAAATTGCTCCAAAATTCGTTGATCCATTGAGAAACAAGACGGTAAGCGCACTGTTACACGAGCTGAATGATGACTCAGAAACGTGTTTATACGAGGAGAAATTATTAACAATTTTGTAATTCGTGGTGAACTTCTTTCAAGAGCTAAAAAAAATGTTTATTATTGCAATCGTTAAATAGGTAAGAATTAATAACATGATAATGAAAAGAAAAGGTATCAAAGGTTTAGCATTCATCGCTGCGGCTGGTTTGTTAACTACGAGTTGTGATCTTCTTAAAGACGTCGACTATGCTGTGACACCAGACCCACTTGAGATGCACGGAGACAGTGTGAAAGTAAAAGTAGATATTACCCTTCCAGAAAAGGGTATTCACAAAAAGGCGTATGCAGAAATAACTCCTGCTTTAGGGACGCATGCATTAAAGCCAGTAACTATAGTTGGTGAAAAAGCAACGGCGAATGGAACCGTGGTTCCTTATAAAGCGGGTGGTAAAGTAGTATATGAGGATGTTATTGCCTATGCGCCTGACATGGAAGTGTCTGAACTTTCTGTTACTGGAAAGATTTATAAAAAAGGTAAGGAAAAAGGAAAAATCGAAAAGACAAAGATTGCGGATGCCACGGTTGTTACACCGCTAATGGTAGCGAAAGATTTTCGTGTGATATACGCCTCTGATCAATTTCAACGTGTAACCAAGGAACAGCAATTGGCTGATATTCATTATCTCAAGGGGCGTTCTAAAGTGCGTTACTCTGAAATGCGTGATGATGATATCGCTTCGCTCGATAGCTTTTTAACAGTAGCACAAGAGAATCCGAAAGTTGAAGTTACTGGTATCACGATCACTGGTTTTGCTTCAATTGAAGGTGAGGAGGATAAAAATAATTCCCTTTCACAAGATCGTTCAAACTCTGCTAAAGAGTCAGTAATGGAAGTTGCTGCTCGCAAAAAAGTAGCTAACGAAAAGGCACAGGAAGAAGGGACATTCAACACCATAGCAAAAGGTGAGGATTTTAAAGGATTTAAAAGAGCGTTGAAAGATGCAGATATGGATGAAGGCGATAAAGACGCTATCATGCAAGTACTTAAAATGCAGAAAACACCTGCTGCTCGTGAGCAGGCGATTCGCGATTTAAGCACTTATCTTTATTTAGATAACAACGTATTCCCTGCACAGCGTCGTGCTGAAATCGTTGTGAACTACGATTTAACTGGTTTTTCGGATGAAGAATTGAAAGATTTGTCGAAATCAAATATCGATACGTTGACGGTAGAAGAAATTCTATTTACCGCTACATTGACAGATGATTTGAACGAGAAGTTACGTCTTTACAACGAGGCGGCGCGCTTGTATCCAGAGGATCACCGTCCAGTGAACAACGCTGGAGCTGTACTATATATGCAAAATAAGCTTACAGAGGCAAAATCTAAATTTGAAAAAGCAAATGGTATCAAAGAAAACGCTATTTCTAAAAACAACCTCGCAGCAATTGCTGGAGTAAATGGAAAACGCGATGATGCTAAAGCGCTTTTGTCAGAAGCTGATGGTGCTGGAAGTGAAGTTGATTATAACATGGGAGTCTTGAATATTCAGGATGGTGCTTATGATGATGCTTTATCGAATTTCGGTAGTGAAGCTTCTTTTAACAAAGCATTGACTGAGTTGTTAAACGAAGATGTAGCTGCAGCTACATCTACAATTGATGAAGCTCCTGCAGCTGAAACAGCAAAAGGATATTATTTGAAAGCTATCGCTGCTGCTCGTCAGGATAACCTTCAAGATATCGTTTCTAACTTGAAAAGTGCATTTGCGAAAGATGCTTCTTTGAAGTCTAAAGCATCGAAAGATCGCGAATTCATTAAATACATGGACAATGCTTCTTTCACTTCTATTGTGAAGTAATTAAGGCTTGTTCAGTTGATAAGATTAAAAAAGGGACGCATTCGGTGCGTCCTTTTTTTGTTTGTATCCAGCCGTACTAACCATAATATAAATGTTTGGCCAATTTAGAAAGTGTGAGATGCTTGATGGATCCCGACATCTGTTCAATGGAATGGAGGCAGATGGGGAAGTATCAGGGGAAGGCAACTCATATACTACTCAGTTTAGGCAATACGACCCACGTTTAGGACGTTGGAAATCCATTGATCCGCTGGCAGGAAAATACCCCGGTCAATCTCCGTATGCGGCGTTTAATAATAATCCGGTGTTTTTCACCGATCCGCTCGGGCTGGAAGGAGAGCCGCCAGGTAGTGGAGTTGATGGCGGTGAAGAAGGTGGTGGAGATAATGGGTATCAAGAAGTAGAAGGGGTAACTATTACTGCAAAAGCACCATCCTCTACCTCTAGAGATCAGTCAATTGTGAATAGAGCCTTAGGAAGAGGTGAGTTTGGTCCCGGGGGAGATTTTGAAGATGATTATGGTAGTGATGATTGGAATAGTTTTATGTGGAGAACTTTTGGTGGCTCTCAAGGCTTTCAAAACCTTCAGCGTTTACAAAGTGAGATGAGTTCTACTCAAAAAGTAAATATTTATGAGCAATACTCGTACACAGGAGATGGGTTAATGGTTCATGAACAAAGTGATGGACAGTATCGACAAAAGGCCGACGAAAATATAATGGAAGGTAAATCTAAAAGCTTAGAACGGTTTGGTTATTTAGCAGCAGGTCTTGCTATTGCCGGTGGGGGCGTTGTATTATTAGAGCTTGCTCCTGCTGTACTGGCCAATCCCTGGGCAGCGAGTCTCTTAAAAACTGGAGCTGTTAAAGGAACAATTAATGCGGGGATTAATGGAAGCCTTCAATATGCAGCGAAAGGAAGTTGGGGAGATATTGATGGGGTTAGTGTGGCAGGTTCTTTTGGTATGGGCTTTACGCACTCTAGCGGATTAGGCCTATTGAAAGAAGCCGCTGTAGTCGGAGCTCTTGACGCAACGTTTGATATTAATTTGGATGGGAATGTTAGAACATTTGTGGATAAAAATCCAGGAGAAACAATCTCAGACTTTACTTTTGGTACATTAGGTGGTATGGCAGGTGGTGCTTTTCGAACTCCGTCGCCAGCTGCAAATATTTGGGGAGAAATCGTGATTGGCACTGGAACTACGGGTATGAATGAAGGTATAGGCAGTCAGTTTGAAAACAAATAGATTATTATGAGCAAGGGTAATAAAATAAGGTTGATAATTGTTATAGCTTTAGTTTTATTTTTCGCGTATGGTTACTATTTTGCTTTTCTATTCCCAAAAGAAACATGCGCGACAGTTGTTGGAATAGGTTCTATTGGAGCACTGGGTAAGGATAATGCGTACGAGTTAAAATATAATGTTGACAACAGAGAACTTACAGTTTCCATGGGTATGTCATTTTTTAAAAAAAGCATTAGTTTCGATAGTTTAAAAAGGATGGAATGCATAAGGATCGAATACTCTGAATTGACTAATAGCTTTTGTAGGGTTATAGATGATCGAGTCGTTGCTGAGTAGG
>CAJXMN010000090.1 GCA_913056215.1 uncultured Flavobacteriales bacterium
TGTGCCTGAAGATCGTATGTACGCGGCTGTATATGATTATGGGTTTGTAGGTCTTATGCCTATCACCGATTTCCCAACGTATAGTCGCCCAGAAAAGCGTGAAGAACGAAATGAACCTAAAATTCATAAAGAGCAAAAAGAGGAGCACAAAGATATCGATATCATTCCCCAAATACGTTTCGGCACTGGTGTTTTTAGAGGTGTTCAGCACGGTAACACGAGAAGAGCACCTTCTAACCATGAACGACGTCATCCCACGAGAACGAATACAGGTAATAATAGAAGATAGAATAGGGGTCAATTGATGGTGTATCGTAGACCGAGTCCTTGAGAACTCATTGATAGTTTACCCCAAAACTGGTTGGTTTGCTTATTGCGATGGTTTTGATGGATAAAATATTGGGTAAGGTCAAAGATCAATAAGAAACCTCCCTGAACGAGAATAGCATTTCCAAATCCCTTCAGCTGCTGATGGCTGGGGGGATTATTATGAGCTAGTGATTTTAGTAAAAATCCAGTCGATAGATACGCTACATCTAGTCCGCTGTTGAGGAGAAGTATTTTTTCCGTTTTATACTGACGTTGAATAATCGACTGGCGTGATTCTGGTAGTGATTCTTCGCGCAATAGAGTAGGGAGTGCGATTCCCAGGTTGATAGCTCCCCACGCCGCATTCATTTGATGGAAATATTTTGTTTGTCCTTCCGTCGTTGCCCAACCAACAGCTCCAACTAAGATATTTGCACTTCCCCAACCGGCTAATGTAATCATCGATTTATGTTCAATACTTTCCTGATGACTAGCGTAACTATTCCAGTCATTTGATTGAGCCAAAGCAAAAAATGCGATGTTTAATGCGATTAGAAATAAAAAACTTTTCAACATTTAATTACAAAACAGTAAAACGTTAAGATTGTTTGTTCAGTGTACTATTGCTGGATGAATTTTTGAGCTACGCAGTTTAAAAAAAGTCTTTTAACATACAGTATTTAAAAACTTTATGGCTGTCAATTTTTCGCTTTGCTAAGAATTCCTTAAAATTGTAGCGCTATGCTAAAAACACAAAATGCTCATTTAATTATGTTTTATTTACTCAATGAGATGTGACTATTCCGTCCGCGTCTCATTAAGTGTTATTCAATAAAACTATTAAACCCAAAATTTTAAAAAATGAAACTAAAGTTACTATCCTTTCTGATATTCGGACTTTTTATAAGTACGAGTGTCTTTTCACAAACGCTTTACAAATATTATCAAGACGGATTGGTCGTTTTTCAATTGAAGCAAAATGAAAAGCGTATCCTGTCTCATGAAAAGCAAGTTGATTTTAAAAATCACGACTTATTCGCTCAATACTTGAGTGAATTTAAAATTGAGGAAGTACGTCATTTACATCCAAATTTAGATGATGATAAATTGAATCGTACTTATCAAATTCGTCTTCAGGACATGTACAAGGTGAATGATGTTATCAGTAAACTCAAAAGCCATGACGCGATAGAATATGCGGAACTAAAGGAGTTGCATTATACGACATTGACCCCAAATGATCCTTCTTTTGATCAAACCAATCAATGGGCGCTATTTCAAATTGCAGCAGAACAAGCATGGAATTTAAACACAGGAGATCCTAATATCGTTGTTGCTGTTACGGATAATGCAATTGATGTAGATCATCCAGATCTTACCAACAAGATGGTTGGAGGTTATGATGCCGTCGACCAGGATAATGATCCAAGGCCTTGCGGTTCGAATAATGGTTCACACGGTACGCATGTCTCAGGTATTGTTGGAGCAGAGACCAATAATAATGCAGGCATCGCTTCCATCGGCTATGATGTTAGTGTTTTGCCAATAAAAATTGGTGATTGTAACGGAGCTCTAACTAATGGTTATGATGGTATTGTTTATGCTGCGAATAATGGTGCCGATGTCATTAATATGTCATGGGGTGGCGGCGCATCTACCAATTACGGTCAAAACGTATGCACAAATGCATGGAACGCTGGATCTATTTTAATTTCAGCTGCGGGTAATGATGATGTTTCATCACAGTTTTATCCTGCAGGATATAATAATGTTGTTTCTGTAGCCTCTACGAATCAATCTGATGCAAAATCATCTTTCTCTAATTACGGAACCTGGATAGATATTTCCGCTCCTGGTTCGAGTATACTTAGTACAATTGAAGGGTCTGGATATGGTTCTAAATCGGGAACTTCTATGGCCTCTCCATTGGTAGCAGGACTTGTAGGCCTAATGAAATCACACGCACCAAATGCTACACAAACAGATTTATTAAATTGTCTTTATTCAAGTGCTGACAATATTGATTCACAAAATCCGAATTACGTGGGTGAGTTAGGAGCTGGTCGTATAAATGCGAATGCAGCGATGAATTGTGCAAGTTCGTTTTCCGCTCAGAATGACGCAGCCATCGTAGAAATTATTGAGCCAAAAGGTTCTTTGTGCTCGAATGGTTTCACACCAGAGGTGGTGTTGCGAAACTACGGAAGTTCAACATTGACCAGTGCGACGATAACGTATGACTGGAATGGTTCGCCGCAAACATTTTCTTGGACGGGAAGTTTAGCTTCAAGTGCTACAGAAAATGTGGTGTTGCCTTCACAAACAGGTACTAACGGTAGTTATACTTTTGAAGCTGAAACATCAAACCCTAATGGTGTGGCGGATCAAAATCCAGCTAATGACCTGATGACTGAAACCTTCACACTCAATGGAAATGGTCAAATCGTTGACTTACAATTGGATCTCGACTGTTATGCTTCAGAAATTACCTGGGAGGTGACTGATGACAACAATGGTAATGCGGTCGTTCAATCGGGTGGAGGTTACCAAAATGGATCAGGAATACAAACGGTTGTTGAATCATTTTGTCTAGGTGCTGGTTGTTATACGTTCACTATTATGGACGATTACGGTGATGGCATGAACGGTTCTCAATGGAATAATTGTTCTGTTGACGGTGATTATCAAATGACTGATGCAAATGGAAACCTGCTGTTTGAGATGACAGCAACGAATGCTGACTTTGGCACGAGTGCTCAACACCAATTCTGTATTTCACAGCCCAATAATTTCAACGATGCTGGTATTTCTGTAATTAATGAGCCCGGTAATGTTGTTTGTACTTCGACAATTACCCCAGAGGTGGTGATTCGAAATTTCGGAAATGATCCGTTAACATCAGCTACAATTAATTATCAGACTACTGGAGGTACGCAAACATTTGCCTGGACAGGTAATCTTAGTCCTAATCAGACAGATGTAGTAACTTTACCTTCGATAGGTGCTGGGTCAGGTAATGTGACAATGACGGCATATACTTTAAACCCTAACGGTCAAACTGATGATACACCTTCAAATGACCAAATGACAAAAGATTATAGTGTAAAAACTTCTGCATATGCGTTACCATTCACAGAAGATTTTGAAACGAATGTTTTCAATAGTGGTCTTTGGTCAATTGATAATCCTGACCAACTTGTAACCTGGGAGCTATTTACTGTAGGAGGGATTACTCCTGGTAGTCAGGCTGCGAAATTGGACTTCTATAATTACCAACAATCGGCGCGTCGTGATGGGATGATCTCTCCAAAACTCAATTTCGGAGGATATTCCAGTGTCGATTTAACATTCGATCATGCTTACCGTCGTGAGAATCAAAATGCGGCGGATTCTTTAATCGTTTATGTTTCAACAGACTGTGGAGCATCTTGGAATCGTGAGTTTGGTCAAGCCGAGGATGGATCTGGTTCTTTCGCAACGCAGACAACAAACACGAATGACTTTACGCCTTCAATCGCAGATGATTGGTGTTTTTCAGGTGGAGTTGGCGCATCGTGTTTTACGGTTAACTTAGATGCTTATGCTGGTCAGGAAGTGTTGATCAAGTTTGAAGCTTACAATGCTGGAACTGTTGGAAATAACTTGTATGTCGATAATATCAATATTGACGGAGTTCCTTCTGGTGATCCGCCCGTACCTGACTTTAATGTAGATAATACGACAGTTTGTGAGGGTGGTACGGTGAACTTTACGGATCAGTCTACGGCAAACATTACAAGTTGGAACTGGACTTTCCCTGGAGGTACACCTGGTTCGTCAACCGTTCAGAATCCATCTGTAACGTATAATACAGCGGGTACGTACGATGTTGTTCTTGAAGTAACGAATAATAACGGTACTGAAACGACAACTTTTACCAATGAAATTACTGTAAATACACAGCCTACTGTTTCAATAAGTGCTCCGAATACAACAATTTGTCAAGGACAGTCTGTTCAGCTCGCTGCAAGCGGCGCAAACAGTTACAGTTGGGACAATGGTTTAGGATCAGGTTCGTCAAAAACCGTTTCTCCGCAAGCGACTACGACGTATCAAGTTACTGGTTCGAACGGAGCGGGTTGTAATGATACTGAATCGGTTACGATCACTGTAGAATCTGCACCAACAGTTAATGCAACAGCTTCGCAGACGACGATTTGTCCTGGGCAATCTGTTACGTTAAATGCGAATGGTGCAAATACCTACACGTGGGACAACGGTCTGGGAGCTGGTGCTTCACATACGGTTTCACCTACTACGAGTACCGTTTATAATGTGACAGGTGAATCTGCAAGTGGATGTACGAATACGTCTAGTATTGCAGTAACTGTCGAGGAGACTCCTACCGTATCGGTATCGACTTCGAATACGACTATTTGTAGCGGTGATTCAACTGTCCTGACAGGTTCTGGTGGGAACAGCTACTCCTGGACACCAGGTACAGGACTTAATTCAGTAACAGGTGCAAATGTTGTGGCTACTCCTGTTTCTACAACTACGTACACTGTTGAAGGTTCGAATGCTTGTGGTACAGATTCTGAAACGATTACCATTAACGTTTTGAGTGCACCGGCGGTTCCGGCAATTACACAGTCTGGAAACGTTCTTTCTGTGAACTTACAACCAGGGGAATCGGCAGAATGGTTCCTTAATGGATCGAGCGTAGGAACTGGCAACTCCATAACAATGACTCAAAGTGGTCAGTATACTGTGACGGTAACCAATGAAGATGGTTGCAGTACGAGTGGTCAGGGTAATTTCGAACTGGACACAACAAGTGTTTCTACACAATCGTTGCCAGATGTCATTCAAGTATATCCAAACCCGACGAATGGTATAGTGAATATTTCATTCTCAGGTTTTGATCAAGAGGTAAAGGTAAGCGTGATTGATGCGCTTGGACGTCAAGTTGTGAACGTAAAGCCACTCAATGCAGAAGATTCAAACATGATTGATCTCTCTGCTTTTGAAACTGGTGTGTATACTTTGATGTTCAGAACAGATAATCAAATGATCACACGCAAAGTGACACTGAATTAATAGAATACCATAACATAAATTTTTGAAAAAGGGCTGTTTCTAGAAAATGGCCCTTTTTTTGGTTCATTCAGTATGTTTTGTTGATAGGTTTGTATTGCGATTAACATCTACAAAAGAATGATGTTATACATCCCACTACCTCGCCCCCCATGTTTAACTAGCGTCACCTCGAATGAAAAGAGAGTTCTAAATTTTTATCGGACAGTAGTGATTCCATGTATATGCATGGGCAGTAAAGAGAAGAAGACTGAGCCTATTGGTCAACGGCGATTGATTTTATATCTATGGTAGTCCCACATTTAAAGTGACCTTTCGGGCACGATTTGTACCCATGTAATCCACAAGGACGACAAGGTAATTCTTGCGCTGTTTCAATGATTTTAGCATCCTCAGCTAAGGGACCAAATCCAAATTCTGGAATGGTGGAGCAAAAGAATGCGCGTGTCGGAGCATTGACAGCAGAAGCTAAGTGCATAGGCCCTGAATCATTCACGTAGTTTATGTCGGCATCTTTCATGAGTGAAGCACTTTCCAAAAGCGTTAATTGACCGCAAAGGTTGCGAAGGTTTTGATGGGTTACAGCATCTTTTAATTGCTTACCCAGGTTTTGATCAGCTGGTCCTCCAATGATATAAACAATTCCTTTTTTGCAAAGATACTGACACAGTTCAACCCATTTCTCTATGGGTAACTGTTTGGTGTACCAGACGGAGGCCGGTGCGATACAGTAATAGCGATTCGTTTTGTAGGTTTGTACCTTGCGTTTATCCTCGTCTGTGAGGTAAATATGAGGTCGAATCTTAGCGTGAGCACCTTTGTGATGGGCGATGGTTGAAAGGTTGCGTTCTACTTCGTGGGTGCCGTCTCCAATTTGATGGGGAACTCGTCGGGAATAAATGAAAGGAAAGCTATTTTTTTCAAAACCGACTTTATGTTTAGCCTTTGTGAAATGACAGATAAGACCAGCACTTGCGTACCGCTGTAAATTGATAACTTCCTCATATTTATAGTTTCGAACGGCACGTATTGTTTGTAACAGTGATTTGTATTTACCTTTTCTTTTATTCCAAATAAATAATTGGGAAATATCGGGGTGATTGACAATCAGAGATTCATTCCCTTTTCTGACCACCAAATCTATATGCGCATCTGGATAGAGTCGTTTTAACTCTGTGATCACAGGTGTGCACAAAATAACATCACCAATAAAAGCCGTTTGAATGACGAGAAATCTTTTCACATTGCAAATATAACATTCCGTAAACGAAAAAATTAGTACTTCTATTTTGGAACATTTTTTGATTTATTACGAATAACTCAATATTATGATTCGATCGCTGCTTATATTGCTATGTGTATGTTGGACGCTGATGGGTTGGAACCAGCAAAGTTTAAGTGGAAACTGGAAAGGTTTTATTCAGCAGGCGAACCAGACAATTGATAAATCAGATGTATTTTATTTAAAACTGGATAAAAATGATGGCAAGTGGAAGGGAAGAACGCGCATTGAGTTGCTTGACCAAGAGATAATGGCGATAAAATCTTTTGAGGGAAAAAATGGTGAGGCCGACGCCATTAAAATAACAGAGGATTATGTCAGAAATTCGAGTAACGATCGAAATGCACCAACTTGTAAGCTAGATTATAAATTGCGTTATATCGACTCAACTGGATATTTACAAGGTAACTTTAAAAGTAGTGATTGTCGAAATACCTTGGGGAAAGTCGTTCTGTTTAGGACGGATGACACTTTTAACAAAAGTAAAAAGAGGAATGGAACGCACCGGTGGAAGAAGCAATTTATAAAAGATTATCAAAAGGGATATCCTGCTCCAGAGATTCTTAAGGAAGAACAAGAGAATTTTGAATTTGAACCGATTTATTTTGACCATGATCGCTCTGAAATACGCGAGGAGCATTACGAATTTCTGGATCGTCTCGCTCGTATATTGGGAGGAATTCACGATTTGCGTGTTAAAGTTATAGGTCATACAGATGCGGTAGGTACTGATGAGTACAATATAGGTCTTTCAGAGCGCAGAGCTCAGGCTATAAAAGATTATTTTGAGCAAAAAGGTGTAGATCCTGAAAAGCTGGAAATTGACTTCAAAGGAGAAAAGCAACCGATCGAAACGAACAAAACGGAGACGGGCAAACAGAAAAACAGACGCGTTGATTTTAAGTTTATTTAATCGAAAGCGATTGACGTACGATTAATAAATGTATCAAGTTGTCTATTTATTTGATAATTAGGTGTATGAAACCCTTGAAAAGCCCCAGATAGCTCATGTTTTTATATTTTGCAACTTAAACATGTATTCTTCAATCACTTCACGATTCGAGCGATAAGTAGATTCAACGACCTTAGGAATATCATTGTCCAATAGCCATTCTGCGCTTTGAATATCTTCATCGAGTTGAGGAGCAACATTTTGTTCTTGCGTTATTCCGATGAACCAATGCGTCTTTTTAAGCCAGTATTCGCCATAAGCATTATAGACATGATAAGTATTGATGAGATCATCGAGGATAAAAACTTGATCGAGTGCACATTCTTCCTGAATTTCTCGAATTGCAGCATCTTTTGGTGATTCATTTTGCTCAATTTTACCTTTGGGGATATCCCATCGTCCCCATCTTTTTATGAATAAATGTTTTTGGAGCAGGGGATTATAAATGAGTCCACCTGCAGCTTCAATATAGTTGAATTCACAAAAATACTCCTGGATCAATTGCTCTGGATCGATGTTGTCCGCTATAAAAGAGGCATCATCCTCAATAGAATTTAAATGATGTTGAAAGTCCACTAATCGATCGAGATTTAGTTTCGGCATAAATTGTGGTGGTATGTTTGACGAGCGTTTTACACGCTTTTTGAATTGGATTGAATTATTATCGATAAAAACTTTATACATTTGCACCCATGATTAAAGACATTGACAACGCTACAAAGATAGCCGAATTTTTATTACAAATCAAAGCGATTCAACTTCGTCCCAATGATCCTTTTACTTGGTCATCTGGTTGGAAATCACCTATCTATTGTGATAATAGAAAGACACTTTCCTATCCGAATGTTCGAACCTTTATTCGTCAAAGCTATTCACAACTCATTTTAGATGAATTTGGAAAACCAGATATAATAGCAGGAGTAGCTACAGGAGGTATTGCCCATGGTGCTTTAGTAGCACAGGAGCTTGGGGTGCCTTTTGTTTATGTGCGTTCGTCCGCTAAAGAACATGGTTTAGGAAATCAAATTGAAGGTGATTTTCAGGAAGGTCATAACGTCGTGGTCATTGAAGATCTTATATCAACGGGTGGAAGCAGTATTAAAGCGGTAAATACGTTGCGAGAGGCTCAATTGAATGTGAAAGGGGTTGTAGCTATCTTTAGTTACGGTTTTCAAGTTGCCCGCAAAAACTTTGAAGCGGCTAATTGTGAAGTGCGTTCATTGTCAAATTATGAAGTATTGATCGACAAAGCTCTCGAACAGGGAGCAGTGGCAAAACAAGATATCGATTCATTACGAGAATGGAGACTTTCGCCCGATACATGGGAACAGTAAAATGTAATAAAATGAATATTAAAAGCGAAAAATCAATAATTAACGCTCCGGTTGTGGAGGTGTTCAATTTTTTAGCCAATGCTGAAAATATTGGTGAGTTATTGCCCAAAGGAGAAGTGAAAGAGTTTCAGGGTGATGAGCAGCAATGTTCATTTAAAGTTCAAGCTGGCGTAACCATATCTCTTGTTCAGAAAGAGATTGTGAAAAATGAAAAGATCGTCATGGAATCAGGAGATCAATCACCTTTCCCTTTTGAACTTGTGATTATTATGTCAGAGAAAGGAGACCAGACAAAAGGTTACATTGACTTTGAGGGCGAAGTGAATGCCTTTCTTAAAATGATGGTAAAAAAACCACTAACGAATCTGTTTAATCACATGACACAAGCATTGAAAGAAAAATATGATTAAACGCCTATTTTAACAACCATCACCACTTTTTATCCGTTGTTTGGTGCTAATAATGTATGCTGAAACGATGAATGCAAGATTACGAAATAGATTTATAAAACTACCTTTATCGAGTACCCCTCGATGGATCATCATCTTAATTGATTTAACCCTGTGTGCATTAGCATTGGCAATTGCGTATTTCGTGCGGTTCGATGTTTATAGCGATGAAATGACCATTGAGCGCGAATGGAAGCTACTCAAAGGAGTACTACCGATTATTTTTTCAGTAAAATTAGTCGTGTTTTTCCTTTTTAAAATCCATAAAGGACTGGTACGTCATACTTCGCTAGAAGATGTTAGAAGAATATTTTTTGCCGTTCTTACATCGTCGTTTTTTATAATGGCAGCTGGTTGGATCAGACATTTTTATTGGGACGGTCGCTTTTTACTGCCCACTTCGGTATTACTGGTAGATTTTCTAGCTTCGCTGATGTTGTTGATTGGGTTCCGTTTCACGGTGAAGATATATCATTATGAGTTGAATAAACCAACGAAAAAAGAAGTTAAGAATATTTTGATCTACGGTGCGGGTGTCTCTGGTCTGATTACGAAGCGAACTATAGAGAAAGATTTTCAAATGCCCACGAAGGTCGTTGGCTTTATCGATGACAATAAAAAACTTTCAGGCAATCGGTTGGAAGGAGTTGATATCTACCATACAGCAAAAATTAAACAACTGATCAATAAACTGGAGGTTGATGAGTTAATATTAGCTATTCAACATCCTAAAAAGAAGAATACTTCACGTATCGTTGATATTTGTTTACATTACGATGTAAATGTTCAACGCGTACCTAGCTTTAAGAAGTGGATCAACGGTGAATTCAGTTCAAAACAAATTCGAAAAGTAAATATTGATGATTTGTTGGGTAGGGATCCTATCGATCTTGATATTGCCAAAATTAAAAATGAGATTAACGATAAAGTGATACTTGTAACGGGAGCTGCAGGTTCAATTGGAAGTGGTATCGTACGTCAGGTAGTGGCTTATAACCCACGCAAAGTAATAATCCTGGACCAAGCTGAATCTGACCTTTACGATTTTCAAAATGAGCTCATTGGAAATGAGCAAAATGAATCCGTAGAATTGGTGATTGGAGATGTTAGAAATTACCATCGGATGTATCGTCTTTTTGAAAAGTTTAAACCAGAGATGGTCTTTCATGCTGCAGCATATAAGCATGTACCGTTAATGGAGGAAAATCCTTCGGAGGCAATTAGTACAAATGTTTTAGGGACAAAACATCTCGTCGACCTTTCACATGAATTTAACGTGGTTAAATTTGTGATGATTTCCACGGATAAGGCAGTGAATCCAACAAATGTTATGGGTGCATCCAAACGCATCGCAGAAATTTATGCGCAAGCTAAAAATAAGCTGTCCGAAACTCAGTTCGTTACCACTCGTTTTGGAAATGTATTGGGTTCTAATGGTTCGGTAATTCCACTGTTTAAAAGACAAATTGATCGGGGCGGACCGATAACAGTAACTCATGAGGAAGTTACTCGCTTTTTTATGACCATTCCAGAGGCCTGTCAATTGGTTCTTGAAGCTGGAGCTATGGGGAATGGAGGAGAGATTTTTGTATTTGATATGGGGGAGTCCGTTAAGATTATTGATCTGGCCAAAAGAATGATACGACTCTCTGGCCTTGAAATAGGAAAAGATATTCAGATAAAAATAACGGGTTTACGGCCCGGTGAAAAATTATATGAAGAACTGCTAGCGAATGAAGAGAACACCAAGCCGACGCATCATCCACAAATTTTGATTGCGTTGAATCGCGAAGCGGAGGAAGCGTGTATTTCTAATATTGACGAACTCTTAAATTTATTTGATGGACAAAATAATGAGAGTATGGTTCGCCAGATGAAAAAGATTGTTCCTGAATATGTGAGCAACAATTCTATTTATGCTAAACTCGATAAAAAATGATAAATCCAGCAACAGTAACGGTTCGGTTTAGAGACTGTGATTTAATGGGCCATGTCAATAATGCCGTCTATTTAAGCTATTTTGAACAAGCTCGAATGCATTATTTTGAACAATTAATAGGAAAAGACTGGGACTATAAAAAAAATGGTATTTTATTGGTAAAAAATGAAGTGACTTATTTAAAACCGGTATTATTGTATGATCAACCAGAAATTTCCTTACATTTAAATGCTATGGGGACAAAAAGCATTACATTGGATTATCGTTTAACCGTGGATGGTGACTTGCGTTGCACGGGTAGCTCAAAGTTGGTTTGTTTTGACTTCGAATCACAACAGACTGTACCTGTGTATGAAGAGATGAAAGACGCTTTTGAAGGGTTAAAAAATCAAGATTCATGAAGAATTGGTTAGTCATTCTTATTTTACTGTTTTCTGCTGATTTTTCAGAAGCACAAATTAATGCCACCCAATCTAAAAGAGGTCCATGTTTCCAGGAATCACTTGAGCGCCTCGGCCAGCGCTATGTTGATTGGGAGTGTGACGAACGCGATAATATTGTTGACTGCAATCAAAAACTTGAACAAGATCCCGATTCTCGAATTGTGAGAACGCGTTCATCAGGAGCGCCTTATAATGGGGATTGCGAAACATGTCACCGTAACGGTCTTAGACAACGACTCGTTCATTTCAATAACGGGTTGGTGGATGGAACGGATACGACCTATTACCAATCTGGATGTCCTCAGGTGGTGCGTACGCACATAGAAGGTGTTGAAAATGGAACGTGGACATTCTATAATGACACTAGTGGTTTAGTTGCCTGGAAAATCAATTACTTTAACGGTGAAAAGCACGGAAAATCTATTTTTTATAAACAACATCAGGTAGGTACAAAAACCTTGAAAGTACAAATAGGCAATGCTGAAAAAAAAATTAAATATAATACCTACCAAAATGATACTCTAAAAATAGAGCACTATAAAGAAGGACGTCTTCATGGTGTGAAAAAAGAATATTTTCCGGGTTCTAAGCTGAAAAAGGAAGTGCATTATCAAGAAGGGGTGTTACACGGTTCTTTTATCGTCTACAATAGTGATGGGAATACGCTTCAGGAACTCCAGTATGACGAGGGAGAAAAGGATGGGAACTGGAAATTTTATTATAACGATGGCAGCTTGATGAAAACGCAGCTCTGGGATTCGGGAACGAAAGACGGTCCTTTTAAAACGTTTTATATCCAAGGACACATTCAAAGTGTTGAGAATTACAGAAGAGGAAAAAAACACGGCGAATTTATGGAACGTTTTCCAGATGATAAAATAAAACGCGAAGCCATATATAAGCGCGATAAACTGATCGAGGAACATGTTTATGACGAGTATGGGAATGAAATCAGAACGGTAGGAGAGGAAGGTGCTGAAAACCAGGATGAGGACGATGAAGTTCCCGAAAATGGTAAACAGAAAAAGTGGTGGCAGTTTTGGAAATAACAGGAGACGATACAATGAAGACTGATTTGAATTTAGCCGTTTTAATTGACGGTGATAACATACCGAGTAAGTATATCAAGGAAATGATGGAAGAAATAGCCAAGTATGGCATTCCATCTATTAAACGCATATATGGTGACTGGACAAAGCCACACTTATCGAAGTGGAAAAATATTTTACTGGAGAATGCCATTCAGCCTATTCAACAGTATGGTTACACGCAGGGGAAAAATGCTACAGATTCTGCGATGATTATTGATGCTATGGACATTCTATATGAGGGGAAAACAGATGGTTTTTGCCTCGTTTCTTCTGATTCTGACTTTACGAGGTTAGCTACCCGATTGCGCGAATCGAGTCAGAAGGTGATTGGTATTGGTGAACAAAAAACACCTGACCCTTTTATTGTAGCATGTGATAAGTTTATCTACCTTGAAATTCTTCATGAAGAAGACGAAGACACTAAAAGGCCTAAAAATAAGAAACAACAGAAACGTGCCGTTCAAAATGTCACACCTAAGATTATTAAGCTGATCCGTCAGTCCATCTACGATTGTGCAGACGATGACGGTTGGGCATTTTTAGGTGACGTTGGTTCTTTAATTAATAAAAAGCAACCCAATTTCGATCCGCGTAATTTTGGTTTCTATAAATTGACACCACTGATCGATTCAATAGGAGATTTTACCATCGAAGAGCGTCAGGCCCCAAATAGTCGCTCAAAACATATTTTTGTCAAGAACAATCAGAAGAAGAACGGCAAAAATAATTAGTGATGTTTTAACGACAATTAAGATTAGTTGAACTCCTGACCGCTTCATTTATTTATTGACCCGATTACATGGTCGTTTATGTTTAGTTTGCACTAATACGAATACCGAGAGTTGTAGTGTACGATCGAAAACTAGTTGAGACCCCCTCAAGGATAAATCACATATGGTTACAATTTCACCACGCCACTTATTAGTAGCTCAGAATAAAGTGTTCAAAGGTATCTTTCTTGAATTCTGACCTAGGATTATGAGTGATTCATGGAGATGAAACACGAGCCAATTTTTTATGGGATTCAAAGAAGCATAAATAAAAAGGATAGCTAGTCGCTCCTTAAAAACCACTTAAAAAACTAATATTCAGTAATATAAAGTGTTTTTAGCTTGGATTAAATTGCAAG
>CAJXMN010000091.1 GCA_913056215.1 uncultured Flavobacteriales bacterium
AAATCTACTTTTGAGATTACTAATGAAATGTCGGAGAAGATCTTCGTGATTCCTCCAAAAAGGACACGTTACCTTTCCGAGATCGCCGAGAACAATAGAGGTTATGATGATAAGGCATTGACACAAGCTGAAGTGGCCGATAAACTATACGGTTTCCACCGATCGATTGAAACCCTAAAAGAAACCAATGTCGCTGATAAAGATCGCCTGATCAAAGGCCTTCAAGAATCTTTTGAGCAAGTAAAGCTCGATCTTGATCCCCACAATTGGCAGCTTATTGAACAGTGGGAGGAAAAGAAGAAAAAGTATACCGATCCGGTCTACAGTTTTAAGGTCCGTGATAAAGAGATCAATATCAAAACGCATACAGAGTCACTTTCTCATACGCAGATCCCAAAGGTTTCTTTGCCGAAGTACAAGTCTTGGGGAGATGTGATCCGATGGTCATTACAAGAGAATGTGCCAGGTGAATTTCCTTATACGGCAGGAATCTATCCTTTCAAGAGAGAAGGAGAAGACCCTACCAGAATGTTTGCGGGTGAGGGCGGCCCAGAAAGAACAAATAGAAGATTCCATTATGTGAGTTTGGGTATGCCAGCTGCACGATTGAGTACAGCATTTGATTCTGTAACACTTTATGGGAATGATCCTGCCGAACGACCAGATATATACGGTAAAATCGGAAATTCAGGCGTTTCAATCTGCTGTTTGGATGATGCAAAGAAGCTCTATTCAGGTTTTGACTTGAGTGATCCCAAGACATCCGTTTCGATGACGATTAACGGTCCGGCTCCAATGTTGCTTGGATTTTTTATGAACGCAGCGGTCGATCAGGCATGTGAGAAATATATCAAAGCGAATGATCTTGAGGAAGAGGTGAAAACCAAAATAGAAAACATCTTCAAAGAGAAAGGGACGAAACAGCCTGAATACCAAGGGGATCTGCCAAAAGGTAATGACGGTCTTGGATTGATGTTGCTGGGAGTAACTGGAGATCAAGTGCTTCCGAAAGATGTTTATGAAAAGATCAAAGCGGAAACAATGGCGGTTGTTCGAGGTACGGTTCAGGCCGATATTCTCAAAGAAGATCAGGCGCAAAATACCTGTATATTCTCTACAGAATTTGCGTTGCGCTTGATGGGTGATGTTCAGGAATATTTTATTGACCATGCGGTTCGTAATTTCTACTCCGTTTCGATATCGGGTTACCACATTTCGGAGGCAGGTGCCAATCCTATTACACAGTTGGCGCTCACACTTTCAAATGGGTTTACCTATGTTGAATATTACCTCAGTCGTGGTATGGACATCAATAAATTTGGTCCCAACCTTTCATTTTTCTTCTCTAACGGTATCGATCCTGAATATGCGGTTATTGGTCGTGTAGCGAGAAGGATTTGGTCCAAGGCTATGAAGCAGAAATACGGTGCGAACAAGCGTGCACAGATGTTGAAATATCACATTCAGACTTCAGGACGTTCGTTACACGCTCAGGAGGTAGATTTTAATGATATTCGTACGACGCTACAGGCACTTTACGCCATTTATGACAATTGTAATTCTCTACATACTAATGCGTATGACGAAGCAATTACGACGCCCACAGAAGATTCTGTTCGCAGAGCAATGGCGATACAGTTAATCATTAATAAAGAATACGGTTTGGCCAAGAACGAAAATCCAATTCAGGGATCGTTCATCATTGAAGAGTTAACCGATTTGGTAGAAGAGGCTGTATTGACGGAGTTCGACCGTATTACGGAGAGAGGAGGCGTTTTAGGAGCAATGGAAACGATGTACCAACGCTCCAAAATCCAGGAGGAATCGCTGCATTACGAAACATTGAAGCATACGGGAGAGTTTCCAATTATTGGCGTAAATACCTTCAAGAGTTCGAAAGGTTCGCCAACGATTGTTCCCAAAGAAGTGATTCGCGCGACACCAGAGGAAAAGGAGTACCAAATCAATATGCTGGAAGCCTTGCATGAAGCTCGAGAAGGTGAAGCGGATAAATGGTTGAATCAACTACAAGAAGCTGCAATCAATAATGAAAATATGTTCGAAGAGTTGATGGAGGTTTGTAAGTACTGTTCATTAGGTCAGATTACAAACGCGCTATTCGAAGTAGGAGGTCAGTATAGGAGGAATATGTAAAGGATTTATCCTTTACACTATGGGTGAGGGATTTATCCCTCACCATAATAGAAATAGCAGGCTGTTTCTATTATCTTATCTTTTCAAAAATCCCTCACGATCATAGAAATAGCAGGCTGTTTCGATAATCTTATCTTTTATAAATCCCTCACCATAATGGATATAGCTTGCTATTTCTATTATCTATTCTATATCTATTTCTTTTATCCCTTCCAATCTCTAATACTTATATCATCACTGGGCGATAAAACGGAAAAGTGATTTTTTATAATCCATTATGGACGGGGTTGAGGTGGTTTTTTTAAAGCGTGACGATTTGAAGCAGGATCAAACAACATCTTCGAGTAAAATAATTTATTTCCTGTTATCAACTACTCGCCGACGCCGTAATAATCAAGCCCCCAATGACTATCGTCGATAGAGCTGTTAGATGTGGTGAAAGAAGTTGAGTTAAGCAATTTTTCTAGGATTTGGTTGCAACGAATAGCGTGGCGCATGAACCAGTGCGGTTTTATCGCTATCGCGCTTCGAAATGACATTTATTCGAGAGTCTGGGGTATTTCTTTAAATCCAATGAACCAGCAACTCAACCCAATAAGGTGTTATCCTTCTTTTAAAAACAGTTGAATCCGTTCTTCCTGAAAATAATCGATGGGTAAAAAAATAGCACCTTTCCAGTCGTTACTGATTCTGTGCAAGTTCGATCTTAGAAAACAAGTTTTTGCTGTATTATTATTAAATTGCATTTTTTAATAGCTATGAATACTTACCTGGTAATAGCAATCATTTTGGGTGTAATTCTCCTATTGGCAATCTTTATAATATTGTATTATTATGAGGTGCTTCAGCGTGTAAAAAAACGTAACATCGATCTTTCTGTTAAAAATACCTCGTTGGAGATGCATCGATTAAAATTTGCGCTCCAACCTCACACGTTAAATAATGTGCTCGCTAATCTCAAAGCGATGTCGAATCAGATCAGTCAAAGTATGGAGTCACTCTCTGAAACGCTGGAATATATATTCTATCATGGTGATGATCATCTGGTGAGTGTTGAAGAAGAAGTGCAGTTCATTAAAAGTTATGTGGATTTACAAGATATCTTTACTACATCAATTGACAGTATCGAATTAGACACATCTGGAATAAACACATCTTTAATGAGTTATTCTAAAAAGGCAATTCCTCATTTAATTACTGCTTATCTAATAGAGAATGCCTTCAAGCACGGAGATATTCATCATCCGGACTTTCTAAAAGTTAAAATTGAATTGTCAGAAAAGAAATTTAGTATTCGTGTGCAAAATAAAATTCGAAAAAATTACACCCCGCGCAGCACAGGTACGGGGTTAAAAAATATGCTCGAACGACTGAAGATTTTGAAAGAGGGGAAGTACACTTTTGAAACGGAAAAATTGGGAGAAGAATTTATTGCACACATGACCATTAAAATTGCATAGTATGGCGGATAAATTGCGTGTTGCGTTATTAGAAGATAGTCAACTTTTATTAAAAGATCATTTTCAAAAAATTAAAGAACATGACCTTGCGGAGGTACGTATCAAAAGTACCAATGCTGCGGATTTTTTAAATGAATTCGAAGAGAAGAAAAATTATATTGACGCACTCGTAATGGATATTGATTTAATTGGTGAATCACTTAATGGGATAGATATTGCAAAACAGCTGGATTTTCCAGTATTATTTATAACAGGTAAGACGCGCGATTTTATTGGTCAAATTGAAGAGTTGAGAATTTTTAATGAGGAGCCCATAGAATTTTTGACTAAACCAGTGAGCGATGATAAATTGATAAGAATCTTTGAGAAATTTGAACAGCAAATTAAATATACACAAAAGTCAACTTATCTGGAATTGCCTTTTAAAGACACCTACGAAAGTAAAATTGCGCAAAAGGATATCATACTTATACGTTCAAAAGCGGGAGCTCGAAATAACGAAAAAGAGGTTGTTACTACGAAAAAAGATGAACCGTTTGAAGTTTCAAAGATGAGTATGAAAGAATTTTTCGCGTCAGGACTCAGAAAAGACCAATTTGAGGAGATAGGCCAGTCTTATATCATTAATAAAGACTACCTCGATAAAAAAAAGATTAAACCCGGGGAAAAGATTTATACCATCCATTTTGAACAAAATAATCGTTCAAAAGAGCTAGAAATTGAATTCCCACGTAACTATATTAATCAACTAAAAAAATCACTGTAACTTCCACACAACCCAAATTCAGTAGAAAAAAGTCCAATTTCTGTAAAATTATACGCTATTCGGTATAGAATTCGTTGAACAACTCAATCACCTTCATATTTGCTGTGAACATAAACAAAGGAATTATGATTGCAGTATTCAATGGATTCGATGTGAAAATCGAAAATATTCTTTTGATGATGACGAGCGTATGTTTTACATACACTTCAGTTCATTAGACAAGAAGCAACTAATAATACCTTTTAGGTTAGTGTATATTTACCAGAAAATAGATGCGCGGAACTCGAAAAGCGAACAGAGTAGGGGAGAACTAAAAAGATCGAAAAATGGGAAAAAGTAAACCAGTACCGAATGGTCCGAGTAAGACAGGTAAACCTTCAGGAAAAGGTCGGGGGAATTTACCACCAAGTAAAAAGTAAGAACAAATTGTTTCATTAAAAATTAAAAATGATGCCAAAAGAGAAGAATCACGAAGCGGATATAAGTAATCCCAATACAGGTACCGATGGTACGAATGAGACCTATGATAAAAATCAAGGAAATCGTGGAAAACAATTAGACGATAATTAAAATAAACATGAAACCAATGGAGCGACCAATTCCGGTCGCTCCTTAAAACAGAAGAGATGACAACATTCAAAAATCCAATTTCAGGAGAAACCATAAAAATGGCACAACACAATTTTCCAAATTTGATGAATTTACCAAATGCAAAACTGGAATGCAGTAATCTTGGAGAGGGTTGGCGTTTACCAAGTTATTATGAACTAAAAGTCATGCGCGACCTGCTACTTAAAGATAATGATCATGAACCTCAGTATTACTGGACGAATTCAAATAGTTACACAACATTTAATGATCACTTGAATCCGCTCGATATTAGTAAACAAGAACTCCCCGAGTATGTAGGGGGTAGCGTGGCTGAGGAGTGTAATGTTCGCGCTGTAAAAACGATTGATTAAATGTAAAGGAGATGTTGAAATGGAGTTATACTGCTGATCGCTCTCCAAAAACCGAAGGGAATAATGAACCTTGCGAATATCGCAAATATTTGATGAAAAATGCCTTCTAATAAAAAGCTTCATGCGCTAATTTTGTCTAATATCAATTTTATGGAGGTGCATGATAAAATTAAGTTTTTGAGATTGAGTAAAAATCTAACGCAAGGATACCTGGCTGATCAATTAAATATGGAGGTGGCCAATTACAGTCGATTAGAACGTGGAGATACCAGTATTTCGCTCAATCGCCTTGAGAAGGTAGCGGAAATTTTAGAGATTTCAGTGGTTCGTTTTTTCGATAATCACCATGAGGATGTTGATAAAAATGAATTGGAAAGTCTTCAACATCAAATTGCTGGGATTTTAAATGAATTAAAGCAGATCAACCATAAATTGGATAATATTAAGTAATAATTTAAAAGTAGATAACCATGAAAAAATTAGTAGTAAGTAGCTTTTTAGCGTTAGCGGTATTAATGATCGCGGCGAGTTGTCAGAAAGAAGAAACAACAGGCGATTTAATTGTTTATGCTGAAGATATTAATGGTACAGCATTAGCTGATGAAACGATTTATCTTTATAATGACGAAGCCGATTTTAATAATGTCATTTATTCAGATTCCAAAGTGGCGGATGACAATGGCAGTGTTGTTTTTGAATTATTAGAACCAGGAGAGTACTTTGTGGATTGCGATTTTAATAATAGTAATGGAGGAGTGACAACGATTACGGGAAGTGGATCTGTATCAGCGGGTTACGAAACAACCATTACAATTACTCCGTAAGATGAATAGTGAAAATGAATACTTTTTAGTTATCAAAAATAGTAGGTCATTATGGAAGAATTTTATGAGAGAATGATCTCTCACTTTGGTATTGACTATCAAGAATAGTTGTTATAGATTCTCTTCACGCTTCTTATTATCAGTATATTATATCCTTTTTCCTATCCTCTTTCTCCTCATCTATAACCCGGGGATCTTCTCAGATAGCTTCGTTAAAAAGATACGTTGCTGCAGGATTCACTTTAAGCTAATTCCTCATTATATTAGTAGCTTAAAACTGAGGGATGGAAAAGTCAAAAACAATTGCAGGTCATAAACATATCCTTTACGATCACAAAAAAATGGATATCCAAGAATTGACGCAACGGAGTTTGGAATTCTATGACTTGATGGATCAAAGACGCTCAGTACGCACCTTTTCAACGGAGGATATACCGAGCCAAGTGATTGAAAATATCATAAAAACGGCTTCTACCGCCCCTTCTGGAGCACATAAGCAACCATGGACATTTTGTGTGGTATCAAATCCTGATTTAAAGAAGAAAATCAGGGAGTCTGCTGAAGCAGAAGAGCAAAAATCCTACGAAAAACGCATGAGTGAAAGGTGGAAAGAAGATTTAAAACCACTGGCAACTGATGCCAATAAACCATTTCTGGAAGAAGCCCCTTATTTGATAGTAATTTGTAAAAAAGCTTATGATTTCGATCAAGAGGGCAATAAAGTGAATAATTACTATGTAAATGAATCCGTTGGTATTGCGGCTGGAATGTTGATAACCGCAATACACAATGCTGGATTAGTGACGCTAACACATACGCCAAGTCCCATGAACTTTTTGACAGATTTATTAGAAAGACCAAAGCATGAACGTGCATTTTTGTTATTGCCCGTGGGCTATCCAAAAGATCCAACTTACGTCCCGGCACTCAAGCGGAAGAGCTTAGAAGAGATAGCCGTTTTTTATGGTTAACATGTCGAGATGTTGAACACCAATATTTACTTTAATTCCACAATCGCATAAAAATAAAAAGAGACTGCCATATATTGACAGTCTCTCCATGAAAAAATAGTGATTCCTTTATTTCACATTACTACATTTCATTTCCCCTTCCGTGTAGTAGATGTTAAGGTATTTGTTACCGTAAACACCTCCTCCTTCATGCTGCTGAGCTACTGAGCCACGGACGTAATAACATTTACCATTTGATTTTTTTGTGGCTATATCCACCTTGACAAATTTTAATTTTGGTTGACCATATTTGTCTCTTTCTACTTGCCAGTTCTCGCTTGTGATCAATACCTTTAAAGGGTCTCCGTACTTTTCACGATTGATATTAGTTTTAACGGTTGAATTTACACTGGCATCGGTCATTCCTGCATCATGTAAACGTCTCTTCTCAGCCAAACGCTTGTCGATTTCAGCACGTCTCTTTTCGAGGCCTCCGTCGTTCACGTATTTGGTGATTTTACCCTTTTGTTCAGCAAGTTTTTGTTCATATTTCTCCAACTCAGGGTCTGGTTGTTTGAGATAACCGCGTGCTTCATTTACTTGTTTTTGGGCGGTTTCAATATCTCTAATCCGATCGGATGGATAAACCGACCAATTTTCTTTGTCAAAACTTTCTTTTGCCGTCTCTTTGATTTGAGACATTTTAGACGCTGGAACTTGATCACTGTAATAACCATCCACGGTGTTGATTAGATTTTGCGTGTAACTATCACTGTGTTCTTTCTTGCGATCTTCCTTATAGGCTGCACTGAATTTTTTATAGAATTCTTTGTACTCTGATTTTTTAGCTTCATAAGCTTTAAAGGATAGTTGATCCCATTTCTTTTCCAGACGTTCAAAGGTAGAAGTCCACTCCATTTTTTGTTTTTCCAATTCAGAAAAATCAACATCGTTTGAAGGGGGTTCTGTTTTTTTCTCTTTTGCAATCTCCTTTTCCGACTCCGTAGTTTTCTCCGTTTTTTGTTTCAGTTTTTTCGCACTTTTTTTGAATCGACCGATTTGTGCATCAATCGACAACGATAGAAGGAAAAAAGCAATAAATAAAATAGCTTTCGATGAGTAGTTCATGAGTAGTGTTTTAAAATTATTTCGTGCAAACCTAGACCTTTTTATTTTAAAATAAAAATATATTTAAATGATCTACGTGATTTTTTGATAGCAAATAAAAAGTGAGAAAGCAGAACCTAATACTTGACGCTGTCTAGTGTGGTATAGACCAAAGCTCAGAACTCTAAACCAAACTATACTCCACATCAAATGCTTTCAATGAGTCCAGAAGCTCTGGTGTAATGTCAATCCGTACGAACCGTGAAGGCATATCAACTTCCATATTATTTACTGTGTCAAAAACGTTGAATTTTACTGGATATTTCCCCTGATGTTCTTTGAATACCTGATCAATGTCCTGAATAAAACGATGGTTCACTTGATTCAAGGCTAATTTGATTTGTAAGGCTTGTGTTTTCTGTTCACGTAAACTCGACAGAAAGTCGATCTTGTGTACTTTGAATTCAAATTCATCTTGTCTCCAGCGTTTAGGCTGAACTTTTCCGACTAAGTAAATGAAAGCTCCTTCTGACATGTAGTCCCTGAATTTGCCGTAGTCTTCGCGGAATAAAAACAATTTTGTGGAGTCGTTATAGTCTTCGATTACGACTGTACCGAACGGATCTCCTTTTCGGGTGTGTCGATGTTCCACCTCGGTAATGATGGCAGCAATAGTAAACTCTCTATTCTTGAATTGATCCAGATTATTAATGTTTTCAATAGAGCCGGAACAGAATGATTCGATATCAATCTTGTAATCATCCAGAGGGTGACCTGAAATGTAAATCCCTACTACTTCTTTTTCCTTGTTGAGTTGTTGAAGCGAAGACCACTCCTCAACCTGTGGGATTTTTGGTGCGGGGGTGGCCACTCCGGAAGATTCACCAAATAAACTCGCCTGACTGGAATTGATACTTTCCTGATGATTAGCTCCAAATTTAATTGCATTCGCCAAAAAGGTTCTGTTGTTTTCTTCGGCAAAGTATTGTGCGCGGTGTACATTTGTAAAAGAATCCAAAGCTCCCGCTAATGCCAACCCCTCAAATGCTTTCTTGTTGCATTTTCTCAGATCTATGCGTTTGGTTATATCAAAAATATCGACGAAAGGGCCATTTTCATTGCGTTCCTCTACAATCGCTTCGACGGGACCGCCGCCCACACCTTTGATGGCACCCAGTCCAAATCGAATAGCGCCTGCTTTGTTTACTGTGAATTTAAAATTGGATTCATTGACATCAGGACCCAGCACAGGGACGCCCATGCGCTTACATTCTTCCATGAAGAAAGTCACCTGCTTGATGTCATTCATGTTATTACTCAACACAGACGCCATGTATTCGGCAGGGTAATTCGATTTTAAGTAGGCCGTCTGGTAAGCAATCCAGGCATAACAAGTTGAGTGCGACTTGTTAAAAGCGTAGGATGCAAAGGCCTCCCAGTCGCGCCAAATTTTTTCAAGTTTATCCTTGTCATGTCCGCGCTCGTGTCCCTGATTTAAAAATTGAGGTTTGAGTTTTTCTAGCAGGTCGAACTTCTTTTTCCCCATGGCCTTACGCAAGGTATCGGCTTCACCTTTCGTAAAACCGGCGAGCTTCTGCGACAGCAACATCACTTGCTCTTGATAAACCGTAATTCCGTAGGTTTCTTCCAGATATTCCTTCGTAGCTTCGAGATCGTACTCGATTTCCTCTTCACCATGTTTACGCTTAATGAATGATGGAATATATTCCAAGGGTCCCGGTCGATACAAAGCATTCATAGCAATGAGATCGGCAAAAATAGTAGGCTTTAATTCGCGCATGTATTTTTGCATACCAGGAGATTCATACTGGAATACTCCTACAGTCTCACCGCGCTGAAATAATTCGTATGTTTTTTCATCGTCTAAAGGAAATTCATCAGGTACGAGTTGAACATCGTGACGTTCCTTGACAAACGCGACTGCATCTTTAATCAACGTCAATGTTTTGAGTCCGAGGAAATCCATTTTGAGCATCCCCGCCTCTTCAACAACGGAGTTATCGTACTGCGTACAATACATGTCGGTATCTTTAGCCAGAGCCACAGGTACATATTCAGTAATGTCGCTAGGGGTGATAATAACTCCACAGGCGTGAATACCTGTATTTCGAACATTACCCTCCAATCTGCGGGCCTTCTGAATCACCTCCGCTGGAAGATCATTTCCTTGAGCAATTTGCTTTAATTGATTAGCCCGTTGGATACTCTCTTGATTGTTTTTGAGTTTATCGGCAAGTGCAGCATCATCAAGTTTGAACAGTTTACCCAAGGAAACGTCTGGAATCAATTTGGCTAATCGATCAGCCTCGAATAAAGGTAGATTCATTACCCTTGCGGTGTCTCGTACTGATGATTTGGCAGCCATTGTACCATAAGTGATGATCTGTGCCACTTGATTCTCACCGTATTTATCAATCACCCAGTCTATAATTCGACCTCGACCTTCATCGTCGAAGTCAATATCAATATCGGGCATGGACACACGATCAGGATTTAGGAAACGCTCAAAAAGTAAGTCGTACTTGATAGGATCTATATTCGTAATCCCATTACAGTATGCCACAGCTGATCCCGCGGCAGAACCACGTCCAGGTCCTACAATTACATCCATTTCCCGCGCGGCTTTACAAAAGTCCTGGACGATTAAGAAATAGCCGGGATAACCAGTATTGGCAATAATCTCCAGCTCAAAATCGAGTCGTTCACGAATCTCATCAGTGATGGCTGGATAACGTTCTTTTGCCCCTTCATAGGTGAGATGACGCAAATAATTATTCTCACCGCGTTTTCCGCCATCCTCTTCATCTTTCGGATCCGTAAATTCATCGGGAATATCAAACGCAGGAAGCAGGATGTCACTCGCCAAGGTATATTTCTCACATTTGTTTGCGATCTCCATAGCGTTCTGGATCGCTTCCGGTATATCTGCAAAGAGCTCCTTCATCGCTGCAGGAGACTTGAAGTAGTATTCGTCGTTCGGAAGTCCAAACCTGAAACCACGACCTTTTCCTTTGGGGGTTTCCACCATCTCACCGTCCTTGATACACAAAAGTATATCGTGAACTACAGCATCTTCTTTTTCAATGTAGAAGGTGTTGTTTGTGGCGACTAATTTGACATCGTGTTGTTTAGCAAATTTCAGCAAGGTCTCATTCACACGACGTTCATCTTCCTGATCGTGGCGCATTAGCTCGAGGTAAAAATCATCTCCAAACTGCTCCTTCCACCAAATAACAGCTTCTTCCGCTTGCTTTTCACCCACATTCAGGATCTTAGAAGGAATTTCTCCGTACATATTACCAGAGAGTACAATAATGTCCTCTTTGTATTGTTCAACTACTCCTTTATCTATACGTGGTACGTAGTATTTTCCTTCTGTGAAGGCAATGGAAGACATTTTAGCCAAATTATGGTATCCCTTTTTATTTTTGGCCAATAGAACAACTTGAAATCCATTATCCTTCTGCGTCTTATTTGTATGGTCCTCACAAATATGGAATTCACAGCCTATGATTGGCGTGATTTCTTGCTTTGTAAACGATTCACCTTTTTCTTCAGCTTCTGCTCGTTCAGCCGCAATGTTCTCATTGTGCGCCGTAATGAACTTTTCAAAATGAAAAGCTGCCATCATGTTCCCCGTATCGGTTAAGGCAACCGCTGGCATGTTGTGTTCAGCTGTTTTGCTAATCAGGTTTTTAATGTCAGCAGTGGACTGAAGTACCGAAAACTGCGTATGATTGTGTAAGTGCACGAAAGAAGTATCTTTCAATTGAGCCAACCCCTCCTCAATCTCTGCCTGGGAAACCCCTTCGTCTTCGCTGTGCTCTTCTTTGAGAGCTGCACTTTTTGCTTTGAGATTTTCATGTTTGAGTCCGGCTGGTTGAATCACATCCGGGTTCTCCCGAAGAAATTGTTCAAAGTAGGATTCTTCGATTTGTAATTCTTCAGCAGTAAAGATACGACGACGAACGAGTTCAAAGAAACAACGGGTAGTTGCTTCAACATCCGCTGTTGCATTGTGTGCTTCGGCAAAAGGCACATTGAATAAATGCTCGTGTAATTCTGTTAGCGTGGGCAGCTTGAATTTACCGCCTCGTCCACCGGGGATTTTACAAAGTTCAGCCGTCGTCTCTGTACACGTGTCGAGTACAGGCATGTCGTGCATAGCCGTATCAAATTCCTCGCGCACGAATTCACATCCCATGACGTTAACATCGAAACCAACGTTTTGACCAACAACAAATTTCGCTTTAGCTAAGGCCTCATTGAATTCTTCGAGCACATCCTTGAGCGGAATACCTTCGGTTTCTGCCAATAGGGTAGAGATACCATGAATTCGCTCAGAGTCATAAGGAATATCAAAACCCTCGGGTTGAACCAGAAAATCTTTGGCTTCGATGAGTTTACCATCGTCATCATGCAACTGCCAAGCAATCTGAATACAGCGTGGCCAGTTATCGGTGTCTGTATAGGGCGCATTCCATTTCTTGGGTAATCCCGTGGTTTCCGTATCAAATATGATGTACATGTCGAGCGAATTTACTACTCAAATGTACGAAATTGGACGCGTGTTTTACTATCAGGTGAGTTTGATTTATGAAGAGTTTTGAACATCTTTGGAGATTCGATAAGGGAAAGAAAAACCTACTTTATAGGTAGAAACAATATTGGTTAAAATCTGAGAATATGTTATCTATGTGCTTATGGTATTTCTGATTATAGTTTCAGTTTCTATTTTGTTTCTGTTGGTTGCCTTGTATTTTGTGCGTAAACCAGATAAGGAATTAGCTCAAAAACATAAAAATGGAGCAGTTTTGTTAGATGTCAGGTCAAAAGGAGAATTTGCATCAGCTACTATAAGTGGTGCAATTAATATTCCTCATAATGAATTGGCTAAAAGAATAGATGAGCTTGATAAGTCTAAGTCTTACATCACTTTTTGCTCTCAGGGAGTAAGGAGTGTAAAGGCAAAAAGAGCATTGCGTTCAAAAGGTTATCTCCAGAGCTATAATGGTGGTGCGATTCATGATCTTGAACGCAAGTTAGAATAGAGCGTGAGAACTACTCTATTGATCTTCTTAATTCTATTATTTTGAAGCGTTAAGTTTTAAGCAGCAGGATTCTGATGAAATAATTTGTTTTTTTGTAAACGCTTAGTTTTTGAAAATCGAATTTCATAGGTAGTTGATTTAGGTTAGAAAGAGTGCGAGAGCGAGCGTTGCACTGAGTGATAACCGAATGTGAATGAAGTAAAAACAGATGAGAAGCTTTATTTTCATTCTGCTTCTCATTCTGTTTTTGTACCTGCAATGATTGTATTGTCGAACCAGATTAACTAAGATTTTTAATCATGGCGTAAAGCATTCTGGAAAATTCATCTGCTTGATTTTCTAAGGAATCAAATTCTTCCTTGCTTAAAATATTGTTGTCCTCAAGAATATCCAAAATAGCAACGCATTCGAAAACCGAACTTCTTGTAATTACGAAAAAATTTCTTCTATCTTTTGCAGAAAATCGTCCTGAACCTTCAGCAATGTTAAGTACTATGCTAAAAGAAGCTCTTGAGAGTTGGTCTTTTTCATAGGAAGTAAGTTTTTTATTAGAGATAAGTTCTTTTGCGTTCTGATGAAACAACTTAGCCTTTTTGTAGGATCAGTCTCAAAAGTTGGGGAGAGATTTAAGGATTAATAC
>CAJXMN010000092.1 GCA_913056215.1 uncultured Flavobacteriales bacterium
GCATAATTCAACTGAACGGCGTTCTCATCAAGCACAGCTACGTAAAAATTATTTCCATTTGTCGTAGATTGATAAGCGTCATTAGTCACAGGAAAACCACTTGATGTACTCGAAGAAGTTGGTCCAGATTGATTCGTTATTCCTCCCCATCCGGCAAAGTATATCTCATTACAATTCGACACCAAAAACGCCGTCGGTGAAATTTCAACGACTCCATTTCCTCCCCCCACAACTGTACTCCAAAGTCGATTAGACAAATCGTTGGAATACTTTTGAATAAATTGGCCCGAATTCGGGTTATTGTAGACTCCACTCGAGATCGGAATATTACCATTAGACTGACCAAATACATAAACCTCATCCGCTATATCCAACTGAACAAAAAATGTTTGATCATAGTTAGAGGTCCCCACATAGGTTCCCCCTAAATTGTTTCCATTTGCTCCATCTAAACGCAGAATGTAGCCGTCTGATGTTCCTCCTTGAAACGAATTCGTTTGACCTCCTGATAGCGGCATATTACTCGATTGCGTACCACCACTCACATAAACATCGCCCGTTGAAGAAGTTTGAAGCGCATAACTAGCATCGTCGTTACTCCCCCCAACGTAGCTCGACCACATGATATTGGTCAACCCGTCATTTAATCGGGCAACCACTCCATCTTGCCCTCCATTATTCGTAGTAGAAAAACCATTCACTGCCGGGAAATTATTGGACCTCGTAGTACTAGCTAATAATACATCGTCATTATCGGCAATAATAATTTCTCCCCTGAACTGATCGCCGTAATTATAGTCCATAGCACTGATGTTCAACCCATCATTACCAGAACCACCCAAATAAGTACTCGACAGCAAAGCCGTACCATCTCCTTTTAACCGAGAAACGAAGATATCTGTACCATTAAAAGTTAATGAATTCTGCGTTGTGTTAGTACCGCCGGCAAAACCTGATTGAATTGCCCCAGTAGTGATCGGAAAATCATTAGAGCTTGTCACCCCAATGATGTAGAGTTCCTTATTATCATTCGCCACGATCGAATTCGGCGTTTCATTTCCTGAACCCCCCAAATAAGTCGAATAAAGTAAACCTGTTCCTGTGCTATTGAACTTGGAAATCCCTATATCGAAACTCAGTGAACCTTGTCCACCTCCATAAGAGTTGTCATAAGCACCTTGAGTAACAGGATAACCATTTCCAAAAACGATTCCTCCACCAAATAAATTCCCGTCATCATCGGGAGCTGCAGTAAATCCCCAGTTATCCGATGTTGAACCGGAAAAGGTGGAAAAGGTCAAACTAGGATCAATGATTAATCGTTGCGTAGTATCGTAACCATTAGGAAGTTCAAAACGCAACACCTGACCCTGTAGATCAAATTGAGCATCAACTTGAGTCTCCTGCCCCTCTTCTTCATTCCACACGGAAAGATTTTTTTCGACAATAGGACCAAAACGTGTCATAATTTCACCACGATCTTTGGTATAGTTGAGCGCCTGAGCTCCACGATGTTCAATTTCAATAACAGATGGGTCTGCACCAGGCGCTACATCAAAAGCGTATTTGATCGCGTCTTCTTTCATCGCAACAATGAGGTCAATGTCCTCGTAAAAATCTACGAGTCGAACAGTCTCGTACGCATAGACCTTGGATGCCCATCGCGACGAATCTTTTCCGAGGTAATAGTTGCGATAATGCGCAGAGCGATTTTCTTCAACGACTTCTCCGTTCCAGGAGGAGTTTTTAAATATCGAATGAATGGTGTGCCGCTTCAAGACCTGCGGCGTTGCATTCGTTCCCTGTTGCGTTGCTTTCCCTTCGTGAGCATGGGCGTAAAGCTCGTGGGCATTGTGAAAGTCGTAGGTAAAACGATCTGACTCGAGATAAAAAGCACCTTGACCGAGTTCAACTTTATACAATATGCGATCGTCCCATTGCCCTTCATTGGGATGCAGGTAGACATCAGACTGACTCAGAGAGCAGTCTCCAATCAACCATACAAACACAATAAAAAGTGCGAATCGCAACATATATCAAATTTACAATAATATACTCAAAAACAATAATTTAGTCTGGCATATGTTTAACCGTATAGTATCAACTCTAAAAATAGAAAATAGTTGCCTTTTTTGGCGGAAATCTTGACAAATCACCGAAGAAACTGTTTTGTTCATGCACTTTAGGTGGGGTTCATCGAAAAACTATGGAGAAAACAGACGAAAAGACTATTTTTGCAAAGAAAAATATAGATTCCATGAGTGATCCAATAAAACACGAATGCGGCATAGCACTTTTAAGACTAAAAAAACCGCTCGACTATTATGTAAGTAAATACGGTTCGGCATTTTACGGCCTGAACAAGATGTACTTGCTCATGGAAAAACAGCACAATCGTGGGCAGGATGGAGCAGGTCTCGCCAATATCAAATTGGATATGAAACCCGGCGAACGTTACATCTCCCGATCGCGCTCTATCGACCAAAAGCCGCTACAAGACATTTTCTCTAAAATCAATTCGCGCTTTGAAAATATTGAAGAGAAGTACCCCGAAAAATTAAAGGATATTGAGTTCCTGAAAAAAAATGCGGGTTTTACGGGGGAATTATTTCTTGGTCATTTGCGCTATGGCACATTTGGAAAAAACAGTATTGAAAGCTGTCACCCTTTTCTGCGGCAAAACAACTGGATGACCCGAAACCTGGTTGTAGCAGGAAATTTCAACCTGACGAATGTCGACGAATTGTTCGATGTACTGCTAAATCTTGGCCAACACCCCAAAGAGAAGTCAGATACGGTCACGATTCTAGAAAAAATTGGTCATTTCTTGGATATGGACAACCAAAATCTTTTTGAGCAGTATAAGCAACAAGGTTACAGCAATAAAGAGATCACAGCCAAAATTATTGAGAACTTAGATATAGAAGGAATTCTTAAAAAATCATCTGAAGATTGGGACGGTGGTTACACCATGTCTGGACTATTTGGTCACGGTGATGCGTTCGTACTTCGCGATCCTTCCGGCATTCGACCTGCCTTTTGGTATGAAGATGACGAGGTTTGTGTGGTTGCCTCTGAGCGCCCAGTCATTCAAACGGCATTTGATCTAAAGAAAGAACAAGTACAGGAACTCACTCCAGGTCATGCACTCATCGTTCGAAAATCAGGGGATGTCAGTGAAGTCATGATCAATCAACCCCTCGAGCGAGCATCATGTTCGTTTGAAAGAATTTATTTTTCGCGAGGTAATGATTACGACATCTACAATGAACGGAAAAAACTGGGGCAGTTGCTCGTTCCTCAGATTATCAAAAACATTGACAATGAATTAGACCAAGCGGTATTTTCTTTTATCCCCAATACGGCTGAAATGTCTTTTTACGGCATGATGAAGGGCTTAGAGGATTATCTAAATGAAGAAAAAATGGAAGCTATCAAGGCCTTAGACAAAGATGCTTCTGACGATGATCTTCGAACCATTTTATCACGCAAAACGCGATTTGAAAAAATAGCTATAAAAGACGCAAAATTGCGTACCTTCATTACTCAGGATGAGTCGCGAGATGACATGGTAGCACATGTTTATGATATTACTTACGGGACAGTTGAGCGCGGAAAGGACAATTTGGTTGTAATTGATGACTCTATTGTTCGGGGCACGACACTCAAACAAAGTATCTTACGCATTTTGGATCGACTAGAACCTAAAAAAATAGTTGTCGTTTCATCCGCACCTCAAATTCGTTATCCGGATTGTTATGGCATCGACATGGCCAGAATGGGTGATTTTATTGCATTTGAAGCAGCTATCGAACTACTTAAAGAATGTGGAAAAGGGTTTATTATCGACGAAGTTTATCGCAAGTGTAAAGAACAAGAATTAATGCCGAAAGAACAAATTAAAAACTACGTCAAAGAAATATACGAGCCTTTCTCTGCTGACGAAATATCCGATAAAATTGCTGAATTACTGACCCCCGTGCATTTAAAAGCGGAAGTTAAAATTGTTTATCAAACAATTGAGAACCTACATGAAGCCTGCCCTAACAACAAGGGTGATTGGTATTTTACGGGCAACTACCCCACTCCTGGCGGGAATAAGGTTGTCAACAAAGCATTTATGAATTACATGGAAGGAAGCGATGACCGGGCTTACTAATTAAATGAAAAAACAAACAGCCATATTCTTTTATGTGTTGAGTGCTTACGTGGTACTTCAGTTTGTTTGGTGGGGATACCACCTCATCGAACTTTCGAATGCAGTAGCTGAACAAGCGAACCAACCCAATCGTATATTGATGATTATTGGAGAAGGTAGCGTGTTTTTTCTCATTCTTCTATTAGGTTTATGGAAAATCCGGAATTCGATCCAGAAAGATTTAGAACTGTCTCAACGTCAAAGTAATTTTTTACTTTCTGTAACGCATGAATTGAAAACCCCTCTAGCCTCTAACAAACTCTATCTTCAGACCTTGCTGAAACGAGAAAACCTGACGCGCGAACAACAATTGGATATACTTACTCGAGCCATTCGCGAAAACAAACGACTCGAAAGCATGATTCAAAACATACTGACCGCTACGCGTATAGAAAACCATAAATTAGATCTCCATCGCGAAAACATCGACTTAAGTAATTTTTTACGTGAAACCACTCTAAATTGGGCAAATCAACGAACAAAAGTTGAACTCAATTTAGAAGATGAAGTTTTTGCACGCGTCGATCGATTTGTAGTAGAAACTGTTTTACTCAACTTATTAGACAATGCGCTGAAATATGGCGGTAAACAGGTGAAAATTGGTGTCTATCTCGAAAAAACCGAAAGTGGAATTAGTTGGGGGGTAAAAGACAACGGGCAGGGCATTCCGAAAAAATTTAAGGATGCTATTTTTACTAAATTTGTGCGCATAGGAAACGAAGAAACGCGATTGGAGAAAGGCACTGGTTTGGGGTTATATATTGTAAAAAGCCTTATTGAAGCTCACGGTGACAACATAGAGTACCAGGATAATGAGCCCAGCGGCGCGCACTTTAAAATTTCACTGAATCATGAAGCATAAAAATGTAGGACTTATTATTCTAGACGGATGGGGAATTGGCGATAAAAGCAAATCCGACGCCGTGTATAATGCGCACACTCCCGTAATGGATGGACTCATGAAAAAATACCCCCAATCTCAACTCCTCACTAGCGGAGAACACGTAGGTCTACCCAAAGGACAGATGGGGAATTCAGAAGTAGGACACCTTAACATCGGTGCTGGGCGAATCGTTTACCAAGAATTAACCCGTATCAATAAATCGATTGAAAACGGCGATTTTTTTGATATTCCACTGCTCAAAAACACACTGTCCGAGGCGGCCCAACTCAACAAAAAAGTGCACCTTTTCGGGCTCGTTTCTGAAGGCGGGGTTCACAGTTCTCAAAAACATTTGCATGCACTCTGCGATATGGTTGATCAATATGATATTGAGCAGGCATACATACATGGATTCACCGATGGAAGAGATTGCGACCCCAGGAGTGGAAAAGGGTATTTCGACAATTTACAAGAGCATATTACAGGCACCAATATTGAAATTGCTACCATTATTGGACGCTATTTTGCCATGGACCGCGACAACCGTTGGGAACGAATTGAAAAAGCGTATAATCTTTTAGTACACCAAAAAGGAACATCATTCGATTCCGTAACTGACGTTTTTGAACATTGGTATGAGCAGGAAGTCACAGACGAGTTCATAGAACCCAGCTTTATACAACACGAAAAGAACACCAACATTGCTGAAGGAGATGTCGTGATTTGCTTTAATTTCCGAACAGATCGCCCACGAGAAATACTTACAGCGCTGACGCAACGTAAGATTGAAAATTATCACATGACTCCACTGCAGCTCACCACACTGACCATGACAGCCTATGATGATAATTTTCGCAATGTAAATGTCATTTTTGAAAAAGCGAATATCCGTGACACCCTGGGTGAAGTATTGGAAAGTGCCAAAAAAACGCAAATCCGCATAGCGGAAACAGAGAAATATCCGCATGTTACGTTTTTCTTCTCTGGTGGTCGCGAACAAAAATTCAATGGAGAAAAGCGCATTCTCGTCAATTCGCCAAAAGTGGCAACGTACGACCTTCAACCAGAAATGAGTGCAGAAGAAGTTACATCACGCCTGAATCAGGCAATTATCGATGAGTCACCAAATTTCTTCTGTCTCAATTTTGCCAATCCGGATATGGTGGGACATACAGGGACTTATGATGCGATTGTAAAAGCCGTAGAAACTGTAGACACATGTTTGGGGAAAGTAGTTGAAACGGCTGAAAAGAATGAGTATGAATTACTTATAATTGCTGACCACGGAAATGCTGATTTTGCCCTAAATGAAGATGGATCTGCTAATACAGCACACTCCTTAAACCCCGTTCCGCTCGTTCTGGTCACTCAAGAGAAGTTGCGACTGAAGCATGGTATTCTGGCCGATGTAGCGCCTACGATATTAGATCGCATGGGACTTGAACAGCCTCAATCCATGACTGGCGAATCACTCATTAAAAAATAACAACTCAACAAAAAGAGCGGCTACCTGATTTCTCAGACAACCGCTCCTTTCAATTTTACATTATATTTCTAATTATTCAGTATCACGAACGAGTTGAACAAAGCCATGTTCTTTTACAATCTTTCCGTTCTCATCTTCCGCTTCAAATTTGTAGAAGTATGTTCCATCCGAACACGCTTTGCCGTCGTTGTTTTTTTCACCATTCCACCCTTCATCGGCATTTGTAGTTTCAAAAACAACATTACCCCAACGGTTGAGAATTACCATTTCAAAGTCCTCCTCATTAACCATGTTTAAGATGAATTCATCATTCGTTCCATCTCCATTTGGTGTAAAGACGTTCGGTAAGTCATATGTTAAAGGATTGACTAAAATTACCAACACTTCAGCTGAAGCCTGATTCGTACAAGCCCCATCAGAAACCGTTAAGTTCACCGTGTAAAGTCCCGGCTCACCGTAAGTGACATTCTGACTACTCAAATCATTTACCGTTTCCGTTTCACCGTTTCCGAAATCCCATTCGTAGGTCGTTGCGGCATCAGAATTATTAACCAAGGTAACGTTTAAAGGAGCACTTCCCTGATTGGGGTTCGCTACTATGTCTGCATTGGGAGGCGGTGTTTGTTCCACAAAAATACTATCCTCCACTTTACAAACATCATCTTCAATGGAGAAATAGTACCATCCCGAAGGGCGGTTATTCCATACTGACGCTCCATAGTTTACCGTGCTCGTATCGCCAGGGCCAGACCAATTATAATCAGGCGTACCGGTAAATCCACTCCCCTGACCGTTCACTAAACCATTTGGAATTCCACAGTCTGCTGAGTCCATCATTACCGTATCAACTTGCAAGGTTTGATCCATAGTTACGAAAGAAGTATCGGTTCTTTCAAAACCACAATCATCTGTTACTGTCACGATAACCTCATTTAGACCCTGGTCCAGGCCATTAATCCAGGCGCTCGTGTCCGTTGAGCCATTTGGCCAATCGTAAGCATAAGGCTCAAAACCATTCTCTGGTTCCGTGTAGAGAAACGCAGAATCAGTTAGACAATAGAGCGTGGTATCGTTTGACGTTGTAACGTAACCTGGTGGTTCATCAGCAATGTAATAAGTGAGATCAGAATAAACGGTATCACCACAATCCGTTATCGTCACTGTGGAGATGGTCACTTCTTCAATCGGTTCATCAACTCCATCCGCTATCGGATCCAGAACAAATGTTAATGTATCTTCACCCGGAAGGAAAGTGATGGAATCTCCAGGTACTAACTCATCATAGTCATCATTTACTGTTGCACCTCCTGAATAAGTAATATCTGTGGTGATGGTATCATTCGGATCAACTCCAACCGGACGAATAAAGTCAATGAATAATTCCGAACAACCTTCAACGAGAAGGCTATCCAAGGCGTTTGTAGTGTTTACACCATTTTCTGAAATTTCTACTGCACCAGAAGTAAAGGATTCAGCCTCCAGAAAAACGCCAGAATCCAGTCCCGTATCGAAATCATTAGATACCGCTAATTTAATATGAAATGTATCCTGACAAGAGAGATCAGCAGTTGCCGGAAGAACAACTGTGCTACCACCAAACGTACTCATGACACCTGTTGAATTACTAAAAATCGTGTTATTTGTGGTCGTAAAGTAAACCGAATTCGACTGCCAATTGGGATCGGCTGCTGCACATGTACTTGGAGTTCCTGAAGAACCAGCAGTACCTGAATTCACCGTATTAATCGCAACAGGTATATTTCCTCCAGGAATAGTGGCAATATTTTCAGCATTATTACTAAATGGGCCGTTAATTCCAGGTCCAGAAAGAAAGAAGCCGAAAACATCGTTATAGTTACTACACACGAAGTTGGGGTACTCCGTAGATGCAAAAATATAGTTAAAAGACAGTGTATCTCCAGTTGGTACAAAATCAAATTCGATGATTGCACCATTCGTGTAACTTCCACCCGTTAAGGTAGATAAATCTGGATCAGTTAAAGTGGGACCATCAGTAGACATCAGGACACCTTCAGCCAAGGGGAAGCCTGTATTGTTTTCATCAAACTCCACAACATTTCCTTGCTGATTATTAGCATCCGCAGCACTGCCATTATAGGTAATGTTAAAAGCATTAATTCCTGCGCCCAACAAAATATCTTCTACCGCCTGAACGGGAGTAATATTATTATTCGTTGTTATCTGAGCCTGTAAACCCAAGCTTAACAACAAAAAGGATGCAATTATAAGGACTCTATTTTTCGCTATCATAATACAAGTAAATATTTACAATGTACCGTTTAGACGCTTATTGACACCAAATGGTTGCATGAATTTAGTCCTTAAACCCAATTTTTTATTCAATAACCGCTAAAAACTCATTTTGTATTCGCACGCAAGCTCGCAAATACTGACTTCCATTGGCAATAGTATGAATAATTGCGGGCTGATGTAGGGAGACGACTATTTGTTGCTTTTTCTGATGGTTTATCATTAGTCTTCACCTCGAAATAGTGGATATTTTATAAATTTACAAAAAACTGAACGCATGGAAAAAACACAACAATTTATTCAAGATAATAAACAACGATTTTTAGATGAGCTTTTTGAATTATTGCGCATCCCTTCAATTTCAGCAGATCCAACACACAAAGGTGATGTTCAGAAGGCTGCGGACAATGTGAAGCACCACTTAGAGTCAGCAGGAGCGGACAATGTTGAAGTATGTTCTACTGCTGGTCATCCAATCGTTTACGCTGAAAAAATTGTGGATCCTTCTCTCCCAACTGTTTTGGTATATGGGCATTACGATGTTCAACCCGCAGATCCGGTTGATTTGTGGGATACACCAGCTTTTGAGCCTGTGATCCGTAAAACAGAAGTACATCCGGAAGGTGCTATATTCGCTCGCGGCGCATGTGATGATAAAGGCCAAATGTTTATGCATGTAAAAGCACTTGAAGCGATGATGAAAAGCGGAGAGATGCCATGCAATGCTAAATTTATGATTGAGGGTGAAGAGGAAGTTGGTAGTGAAAACCTGGAAATTTTCATCAAAGAACATAAGGAAAAGTTAGCCGCGGACATTATTCTCGTTTCTGATACGGGTATACTTTCCAAAGAACACCCATCAATTACCACAGGTTTGCGCGGACTCAGTTACGTGGAAGTGGAAGTCACAGGTCCCAACCGCGACTTACACTCTGGTTTGTACGGTGGTTGTGTTGCTAATCCAATAAACGTCTTATCTGACATGATTGGTCAGCTTCAGGATGATAAAAATAGAGTTACAGTTCCGGGGTTCTACGAAAACGTAGAAATATTGAGTGATGAAGAGCGCAAAGAAATGGCGCGCGCACCATTTGACGAAGAAAAGTACAAATCAGCCATTGACATTCCTGCAGTGCAAGGAGAGGATGGCTACTCTACTCGCGAACGTGGATCCATACGACCTACCCTGGATGTTAACGGCATGTGGGGAGGATATATCGGTGAAGGGGCTAAAACAGTCTTACCTTCGAAAGCTTATGCCAAGATATCAATGCGCCTCGTTCCTTTCCAGGATCCAGATGAGATCACGCAAAAATTCAAAACCTATTTTGAAAGTATTGCTCCAGAATCCGTAAAGGTGGAAGTAAAACCACATCACGGAGCAAAACCTGCCGTCACACCTATCGATTCGGCCGGTTACAAGGCTGCGAGTAAAGCAATGGAACGATCATTTGGTAAGAAACCCGCACCCTTGCGCAGTGGAGGTAGTATTCCCATCGTAGCGCTTTTCGAAGAAGTACTCGGATTGAAAACAGTGTTAATGGGCTTCGGATTGGATACAGATGCTATTCACTCGCCCAATGAGAATTATGGATTGTTTAACTTCTACAAAGGTATTGAGACAATCCCCTATTTTTATAAGGAATTTGCCGATTTAAATCAATCCAAATAATATGAAGGTTTTCATTTTTCGCGCTTCCTTAATTATATCGCTATTGTTTTTGGTGACGAGCTGTTTTGATCAGCCCGAACTCAAACAGATGGATAATTTCAAGATTAATGAGCTCAGTAGCGAAAAAGTCCGATTTAATGTGGATTTAGAACTCTTTAATCCCAATGGATACAATTTAAAAGTTCGAAAATCAACATTTGATGTACACGTGAACGAGCAATATATTGGTGTTGCAAAAGTTCTCGAGAAAGTAAAAATCAAACGCAAATCTACGGAGTTTGCGAACGCCTCAGTTCAGATTGATCTCGAGAAGGGTATGTTTTTCAAACTCCTCTCCATTGCGAAATCAGCGAAGCAAGTGGATTTAAAACTCGATGGTGTACTGAAGGCTTCGGCCAGCTTCATACCAGTGCGTCGCAAAATTGCTTACAAAAAAACACTGAATCTAAAGGATTTTAATTTTAGCAAAATGTTATCACAATAGTCTATATGTCTCAACATCAAAACGCATTATCAAAATCCAATAGTCCCTATTTACAACAACATGCCAACAACCCTGTTGATTGGGTAGAGTGGAGTGAAAATGCATTTCAAAAAGCAGAAAGAGAGAATAAATTAGTACTGGTCAGTATCGGATATTCAGCTTGCCACTGGTGTCACGTTATGGAACGAGAATCCTTTGAGGATGAATCGGTGGCCGAACTTATGAACCGTCACTTTATTTGTATCAAAGTGGATCGTGAGGAGCGTCCAGACGTAGATCAGGTTTATATGAATGCTGTGCAACTCATGACCCAGCAAGGGGGATGGCCTTTAAATTGTTTCACACTACCCGATGGAAGACCGATATACGGTGGCACCTATTTCCCTAAGGAACAATGGACAAATGTGCTCGACAAACTTTGGGAGACCTACGAAGATAATCGTGAAAAAGTCTTGCAATATGCCGCAAAACTAACTGAAGGAGTTCAGGTATCAGAACTTGTTGAAAAAGTAGAAATGAAGCCTGATTTTGAGGCTGAAGTAATCGAATTACTTGTAAAAAAATGGAAACAAAACTTCGATTTTGACAATGGAGGAAGTCGAAGAGCTCCAAAGTTTCCGTTGCCTAATAATTATGAGTTCTTGTTGCGCTACGGCTATCAGAACAATGATAATACCGTGCTCAACCACGTGCGCCTGACGCTGAAAAAAATGGCTCAAGGTGGTATTTACGATCAACTAATCGGTGGATTTTCCCGCTATTCGGTAGACATGATCTGGAAAGTTCCACACTTTGAGAAAATGCTGTATGATAACGGCCAGCTCTTATCCTTATACGCTCAAGCCTATCAATACGATAATCAGCCACTCTATGCTGATGTCATGCACCAAACTATTGAGTGGCTGAACAATGAAATGAAAGACGAAGAAGGCGGTTTCTTCTCTGCTCTGGATGCCGATTCTGAAGGTGTCGAAGGGAAGTTCTATACGTGGACAAAGGCTGAACTAACTGCTTTGTTAGGCAATGATTTTGAATGGTATTCCGCTTTTTATAACATCGACGATTTGGGGTATTGGGAGAACGACCAATACATTTTGATACGCACACAAACAAAAGCTGATTTCGCTAAAACTCAGGGTTGGAAACTTGAAGATTTTGAGAAGCGCCTTGAACGCGCCAACGAAAAATTGCGATCAGCACGCCAAGAGCGCGTACGTCCCGGACTCGATGATAAAAAAATAACCGCGTGGAATGCGATGACCATCAAAGGGCTTGCTTTGTCAGGTCTGGCATTAAACAATACCGAGTACATTGACCGAGCAATCGCGACAGCAGAATGGGTGATCAAGCATCAATTGAAAAACGACGGGAGCTTATGGCGAACACGTAAATCTGGTCATTCGAGTATTGATGCTTTTCTTGAGGATTACGCCCATGTGATTGATGCCTTCACGACACTTTACGAAGCTACATTTAATGAAAAATGGTTGAAGATGGCAAAAGAGCTCCTCTCCTATACACAAAACCATTTTCTGGACGAATCATCGCGATTATTTTATTTCACGAAGCAAAACAAAGATCTCATTGCCCGAAAAATGGAGATTAATGACAACGTCATTCCTGCCTCGAATAGTGTGATGGCCAACAACCTATTCACGTTAGGAAAATATTATCACGACGAACAGTTGATTACCGACGCCAAACAGATGTTGAGTAACATTTACGATCAGCTACCTCAGTACGGATCTGGGTATTCTAACTGGGCTTTACTCGCATTGAGCTTCAATATGAAGTTTCACGAACTTGCTATTACGGGAACAGACGCCGTTGCACAACGTAGAAAACTCGGACAGCATTATACGCCTCACACTGTTATCGCAGGTGGTAAAAGTAGTCAATTACCCTTTTTAGCAGATAAATCAAAAGCTGATGACACACTATTTTATGTTTGTGAAAATTATACCTGCAAGGCACCCGTAAGGACTTTACAAGAGGTTATTGACGAGTTGGACGGCTCATGAAATGATTTAGCACACTAAAATTTCAATGGACAACTAATACGTTCGATTTCAGCGCATCATACCGATCGAAAACAAATTGGTAGTGTCATTCCGGTATCACCTCCTTAAAGCCCGGTTGCTATCCCTACCATTGAAAATACATAAAACCCAGAAAAATCAACCTCCCCGTCATAGGAATAGTTACTCGATGGTTCAACATCTGAAGGCCTACTCCGAGATGCTAACAATTCCTTGACATAAAACGAATGGCGTAAAACCCTGACATCGTCTCCAGCGTCTGACACGCTGTATGTGATGTAGTTTTCCATAATTAGCGGACTTGCTTCTTTAGTAAAAGTCAACCGTTTTCCTTTTATTCCAACTTCATCTAACACAGGCGTATGAATAGTGTTCGGATTTGATTGAAATAAATAAAAGATCTCACTGTTTTCCTGAAATTTAGCGAAAGAAATATCTTTAACGGTTTCTGTACCAAGATGTTCTACATCTTTTTCTGAAGCAAATTGGGAAAGTTCCATACTCAATAGATTAAGTTACACACCTATAAAACCTCTGTTTAGCGTGGCTTATTGACTTGGAATCTGGTCAAGTTGTGCTT
>CAJXMN010000093.1 GCA_913056215.1 uncultured Flavobacteriales bacterium
GTCTAATCCAACGTTGGAGGAGGTTAAGGTGATATTATTCGACGATGAAAACACATCGCTTGCACCATTTTGCCCTTCGACATAGACCCAAACAATCATTGTCGTGTCTTCTACAATGGTTGCAGGAGTCAGATTACTATTATCCAAGTAAAAGTATTCATCTCCTGCGTTAAAGTTTACTGTTTGACTAATACCGTTAGGATTGATTTGCCTGCCTTCCGTTTGGAAAAATGTCAAAGGATCACCTGCATCATTGGGCGTTACACCTGGCGCCGTTGGAAGAACCCAGTAGTTAGCAACGAAAGACTCGTCATTCGGAACATCAAATGTGACTTCCAGATCGCTTCCATTTCCGTTATCGGAAATATCAGAGGCTACGATATTCGAAACATTAGGAGCATCTGATTGAAGAGTTATTAAGTTTGACGCAGCGTACACATCATTGTATCCATTCTGACCTTCAACGTATACCCAAACTTCCATCGTAGTGTCCTCCACAATGGGTTCTGGTGTCAGGTTCCCGTTATTTAGATAGAAGTAATCATCTCCTGCAATGAAGTTTACGGTATGATCGGCGCCGTTAGGAGTAATTTGTTTGCCTTCTGTTTGGAAAAATGTGAGCGGATCTGCAGCATCGTTAGGTGTAACACCTGTGTCAGTTGCTACTACCCAATAATTGGCAATATTTGACTCATCACTGGGAGTGTCAAAACTCAACTCGAGATCACTTCCATCACCATTGTTAGAGATATCAGAAGCGACGATATTCGTGACAATAGGAGCATCAAAAGTTGGGTTCGGATCAATATTCGCACGCACCATTATTGATTCGGGACTGAGGAGGGTCGCAAACTGTCCGTTGAAATCACTACCAACCACAACCCCTTCGGGTACAGATTGTGCCATACCAAAAGCAACATCATCAATGTTAGCGTTTCCGGATCCGTTGTGTCCTGCCATTACAAGAATTTGATCGCCCGCTGACACTTGAAGTGGAGTGGTCAAAGGTAATGTAACCATTGTGCCCAGATCACTTGATTGTAAAACATGATAATTAGAAGATCCTAAAAATACGTAGTTTGACCCATCAAATAAATAAACTTCTCCTATAATGGATTGTGTTTCAGAATCAGCTTGATTCATGACGTAAACAGATATGGAAGTGATGTAAGTATCCTGCATGATTTCCATGTTATTTCCAATTTTAAACGCTTGGGTTGCATTTCCGTTAATATTGGATATAGAACCTGAAATCTCACCATTATCGACTGAATAAACACTATCAGTTACTGAAAAAACTTCTGTATTTTGATTATCAGAAGGTTCTTGTTCAGACTCGTTTTGTGTGGCAGTTAAAGTAATATCGTAATCGGTGCCAGGACCACCGCTGGGTAACCAATTTCCTGAAGTGATTAGTGAATCTGTATCACCTGGATTTATTGTTGTTCCCGTTGAGGAAAAAGTGTTTTGATTAACTCCATCGTCTGTCACGACACTGAGTGATGAATTAGTCTGTGGATTGATCCCTCTATTTTGTATGCGCGCGGAGAACTCCACATCGACAAGTTGACTTGTTGGTACGTAGTGATAAGGGATCTTGAGCGTTCCTGAAGCCAAGTAATATTCTCGAAGGGCTAAATCATTTTCAAACGTTTCAACGATCGCGACATCATCCAGTTGCCACCAATAATGCGATGTACCTCCAGATCCATCAAATAGAAAACGAATTTGAACGTTGGCCAGGTTAGTGGCATTCGCTATGAAATTGCTTAAATCTATTTTCGTGATTGATGTAGGTGCTGCATCGTTCACACCAATTCCAGATACTCCTGCGCCGTACACTTCTGATGTAGAAAAACCATCATCCGAAACCTCAATCTTTGGTTCAAAACCTTGAGCACAACATGATCTGTAAGTGTGCTGAAATATTAATGTGAGGTCTGTGTAACCCGTAAAATCAATCACGGGGGTTTCTAACCAACCCACGTGGTCAAAAAAACCTCCTCCTGGGGTAGGAGTTTGGTTATCATCAGCATCAAAGATCATAAATCCATTGCCTACTGTGGTAGACTGGATGATTTGCGATGTGGGATCTGAATATTGACCGTTTGGGCCGTCTGTATCAAATGCCCAGATATCCTGTGCTCCACCGGTATTCCACCCCGGGGCACCATTAAAATCCTCTGACCAAATAGAATCTCCAGCGGCTTTGTTGTTCCACGAAACATTATTTTCCAGAGGTTTCGATTTTGGTGCGCTACTGAGTTGTTCAAAAGCTTTTTTTACTGGTAATTGCTTTAAGTTCTTATTTTGGGATAATGTACAAAAAGCCATGTTAATGGCAGTAAAGGTGATTATTAATTTATTCATTGTATGTGATTTTAGTGTTAGTGGTAAACTTAAGTAAGAGACTTTGAAAAACCAAATGATAATGCTGATATTCTACTATTTAGCTTTTATGCCATCAAAATATCATATGATAGGTTTCACATATTCTTTTCAAAGCTGTAATGTAATAAACTAAAAAAAAGCGACCTCAAACGAGATCGCTTTTTTAAAAAAAATAGTCTACAACTTATTTGTTGATCACCAACTTGTTTGTTTTAACCACTTTACCAGCATTGTCCTGAACAGTGTAGATATAAACACCGTTATTCAATGCGTGCGTGCTAACATTTTCTACGTTGTTTTCAATTGGTTGAGAAACAACTGTTTGTCCTGTAACAGATGTTATTGTTAATGTACCCTCTGCATTAGGAACAACAAAGTTAACGTTGTTCTTGGCAGGATTAGGATATGCTTTTACTGCTGTTAATTCTTCGCTATCAATTCCAGTAGTTTGAGACGTAAGCGTGATATCGTTTGATGCAGCAAATACATCACCTGCACCATTTTGTCCTTCAACATATACCCAGACAACCATCAGTGAATCTTCAACAATTGGTGTTTGTGCTGCTTGATTATTATCAATATAGTAGTAAACATCACCAGCTGCAAAGTTCACTGTTTTATTCGATCCATCAGGTGTCGATTGAATCCCTGCATTCTGGAAGAAAGTAAGCGGATCCTGAAGAACTCCAGGAGTAAGGTTTTCATCCGTAGCTACGATCCAGTAATTAGCAATATCGGATTCATCATTAGGTACATCAAATGTAACCTCTAGATCACTTCCATCACCATTGTCAGAAATATCTGAAGCGACTACGTTAGTAACGTTAGGTGCATCAACAATCACGTTACCGAGTACGATGTTATCTACATCTAACATTGAACCAGGCTCTGGAGTTGGTGCAGGATTACCCCCTACATTGTTAAAAACCTCTCCAATACTTGCTGAAAGGATGATCTCATATTCCACTATTGGTTCAGATGTAGTATAATTGATAGTCACTGTCTCAGTAGAGAAGTTAGCTTGAGTTCCTGTAAGCTGAGTAAAACCTTGCCCCACTGGATCACCATTGGCGTCATTGGCCTGCACAAAAAGAAGTGCCTCATCAGACCCGAGAACATCGTATTTTACATCGAAAGAAACATCTTCATACTTGTCAGTACTCGCAAAGAGTTGATAATTTACGGACCCATAAGGGCCATCTGGTAAATTTTGAGGATCTATGGAGTTACTGAGTAGAAAAGATGTCATCCTTACATACGATCCACCATCTGTTGGAACGTCTGTCTTTTCAACACTCGGAACAACGGGATCTCCATTGTTGTCCGTTAAATCGCCAGCATTTTGAAATGCATTCATGTGTGTACCTTGACCAAAGTAATCCCAATCTACAGGATTCCCTTGATTCCAGCTCTCAAAACTGACGTTTGTCTGTGCGTTCATTGTAAAAGCCGCACAAGCAGCTAATACCGTAAAGTAAAGTTTTTTCATAATAAATTAATTTTTAATATTGCCCTAATATAGCTATATCAAACGGTTTACCAAAGTCTTACAACTTAAAGTTTATTAACGGTAACTTCAAAGGATTAAAGGTTTACTTATACCGGGGGTCTTCAATAAAGTTCAATTTCTCACTTTTGATGATCTCCAATGAGTAATAACCAAACTCCTGGGTTACTTTACCATACAAGCGGTATATTCCTCTTCCATGGAAGGGAAACGCTTTGAGTGCAGGGGGAAAGTGTACCGTCTCAAAGTATGTTCCCCAATAATCAATAAAAGTACCAAAACACATGTGCTCGCCTTTATTAGTTGTTGTATTCTTGATCGCCACCAAGTAACCGTAAATTATGATTGTTCTACCCGCGCACTGGTCAAATGCGGTGGCTTGAACAGTTGTTGAAATGGGCTCGTGTAGTAATAAAAATGGATTGCACAATGGAAAGCCAAGCAATTCCATTTCTTCAAAAGCCTGTTCCATTTGGTCAACTGGCAGTTGAGGAAACGCATAGGTCTTATTATTCGATTCGAACAGTTCTGGTTGTTTTTCGGCGCGTTTATTGTGTGTATAGAACAAATGGGTACGCCATTTCAATTGTTGTTTTTCGGTGGAAATACGACGAAAAGCTCCGATGCGAACGAGCAACATAACGTTTTCAATAGTCATGTATGTGCGCTTTAAAAAGTCATCAAATGATGCGAAAACTCCGTCTTTTGACCGATGATCCAGTAATTTTCGTATATCATTGTTTTCTATTCCGTTGATCAAGTTGAAGCCCAGGTAGATTGTTTTTCCTTCAACAATCGTGTTCCATCTGCTCTTTTGGATGCATGGCGGTTCAATAGTAGCTCCCTTTCTGCGCGCTTCGTGGATGTATAATTCTGTGCGATAGTAGCCGCCAAAATTGTTGATCGTAGCCACCATGTACTCGATCGGGAAGTACGCTTTGAGGTAAAGGCTCTGGAAACTTTCTACGGCATAAGAAGCTGAATGGCCTTTGGAAAAAGCATAGCCTGCAAAACTCTCAATTTGTTTCCAGACGCTTGTAATGATCGCTTCACCGTATCCTTTTTGTAAACAATTTTGAAAGAATTTATCCCGAATAGCCTGAAACTCTTTTCGAGAACGGTATTTACCTGACATTCCTCTACGGAGTACGTCGGCTTCACCCAGCGAAAGTCCCGCGAATAGGTGTGCGACTTTGATGACGTCTTCCTGATAAACCATGACGCCGTAAGTGTCGGGCATGATTTTGTAAAGCTCCGGGTGAGCCTGCTTTCTGCGTTCCTCGCTCTTGTGGCGCAAAATGTATTCGCGCATCATTCCCGATCCGGAAACGCCCGGACGAATAATAGAACTGGCAGCTACTAACTCCAGGTAAGTTTTGGTCTTGAGCTTCTTCATCAATTGTCGCATGGCAGGAGATTCAACATAAAAACATCCCATCGCTTCCCCGTTCTGCAGCAAGGCACAAACCTTAGGGTCTTTCTTGAAATGGGCTACGTCGTGGATGTCATGTATCTTTTGATTCGGACGATTATGCTGAATGATTTTGAGCGTGTCGTGAATTTTACTGAGTCCGCGTTGACTCAAAATATCAAACTTGTAAAGTCCCACATCTTCCGCTTCAAGCATCGAAAATTGTGTGGTCGGAAAACCTTTAGGGGGTAAAAATGTTGCACTGAACCAAGTGGTTGGTCTTTCACTAATGATAATTCCACCGGCATGCACACTGAGGTGGGAGGGAAGCCCTTCAATATAGCTACCATATTTGAGTACGAGTTGATTCATGGTGTCGAGCTTTGTAACGTCGTAGTTCCCCCGACTAAGCACATCTATATCTGATTTTGGGAGCCCAAACACTTTACCTAATTCGCGTACGGTAGCACGGTACTTAAACGTGTTATAGGTACAGAGCAAAGCCGCATTCGGGAAGCGTTGAAAAATATAGCCCATGATTTCGTCCCGCTCATGCCAGGAAAAATCGATATCAAAGTCGGGAGGGTTTTTCCGGTAGATGTTGATAAATCGCTCAAAGTAAAGGTCGAGTTCTAAAGGGTCTACATCTGTGATACCGAGTAAATAAGCAACAATACTATTTGCTCCGCTTCCGCGTCCCACGTGAAAATACCCTTTGGAATGGGCATAATTGATGATGTCCCATGTTACCAGGAAGTAAGCGAGGTAGTCTTTCTTCTCAATAACGTCGAGTTCACGGTCAATGCGTTCTCGAATTGTCGTATTTACCACAGTATATCTTTGGGATAGCCCTTCTTCGCATAAGGATTGCACCAATCGTAGGTCTTCAGATTTGGAGCCGGTGTATGTCTGCATATTTTGTGCTTTAACTTCGTCTCCAAAACTGAAATGAATGTCACAAACTTCGAGTAATTGCTCAGTTCGTTCTATGATTTCAGGAAAATCGGCGTAAACCGCATATAAAGTTTTCTTACTTATGAATCGATCCCGTTGGTCTGCTTGCTCAGTAACGGGTAGTCTGGAAAGTAAACAGTTGTTTTGAATTGCGCGCAGGAGGCGATGTGCATTGAACTCACGCTTAGTACTAAAAGTCATCGATTGCAGCATAACGAGTCTTTTGCGGTGTTTTTTTAGATCACTGGTTATTTTGTTGAGTTGAGAAGGTCGAATTCCGACATATTCATTATTGCTGAGTTTTTCAGGTGCTTTTTCTAACGGGTAGATTGTTATACAATTCGGAAGGTATTCCGGTACATTCGGGAAATCAATAGCACTATGAAGGTGATTGGAGATGAACGTATTCATCTCGTGAAATCCGCGATTATTTTTTGCTAATAGTATGAATTGTTGCTGTATCCCGTTGCGGATGTCGGCACCGGCAACAATTGCTGTATCCATTTCTTGCGCCATCTTTACAGCACTTAATATTGAAGTTGTACTGTTGATGTCAGTAATAGCGACTTTTTTGTAGTGGTTTTTTTTTGACCATTCCAAAATCCAGTGCGGTGATTTAATGCCGTATTTAATACTGTATTTGCTGTGAATATTGATCATAGTTTAAAATGTAAAATTAAATAATAATCAATACTATGATTATTATTTAATCAAAAAAAAGCAGCATGCTTTCAGTAGTTCTATCTTGGAAGAAGGCGATAAGTAAACCGTCAACTAAAAAAACTTTTTGATGTCATCAACAGATGTGGAATAGGTACGATAAAAACTTCTGACAATCGTAAAACGTGATCTTCACAGTAATATGTTTTGACATCACCGCGACAATAAAATAGGAATGTCTCATTGTTTTGTCATTTAATGTGATTTGTATGGTGACAAAAAGTGTAAAATATTTATATTTAGACTGTTGTAGTTAATATAACACTCATCTAGTTTTTGTAGTGAGCGCTAATTAGAAGTATGCGAGCTCAATGCGGTGTAATGCATTCGCCGAGTGAAGTTAAATATTATTGAAAGATGGTTATAGATATTCCACATAATAAAACATCTAGAGTTGTAGTTATAGGGGGTGGATTTGGAGGTATTCAACTGGCAAAAACCCTTCGCAACAAAGATGTTCAAGTCGTAATTGTTGATAAAAATAATTACCACACTTTTCAACCCCTCTTGTATCAAGTTGCTACATCGGTGCTGGAGTCCGAATCGATTGCTTATCCGATTCGAAAGGTGTTTAAGAATGCGAAAAACGTCTTTTTTCGACTCGGAGAAGTAACAAAAATTGATCCTGAAGTGAACAAAATCTACTTGGGCAATGATGAATTATCGTACGACCACTTGGTTCTTGCTACAGGAGCAAAGACGAATTTTTTCGGAAATGACGGCCTGATCGTGAATGCGATGCCTATGAAAAGTATTATTGAGGCGTTAGACCTTCGTTCGATGATTTTGCACAACTTCGAGAAGGCTTTGCGAAATTCCAATGAGCGCAAACGAAAAGGAATGATGAACTTTGTAATTGCTGGAGCTGGACCAACAGGAGTCGAACTTGCTGGAGCTATGGGAGAGTTGAAGCTCCATGTTTTGCCTCACGATTACCCTGAACTCGACTTTAATCAAATGAATATTTATTTGGTTCAGAGTGGAGGTCGCGTTTTACCGATGCTTAGCGAAAAGAGTAGCGATCGAGCGCAAAAATACCTCGAGCGACTTGGGGTAGAGGTAGTACTGAATACTCGCGTGCTCGATGTTTCTGGTGATTATGTCCAAACTTCTACGGAAGAAGATATTATTGCCAAGACCTTAATTTGGACTGCTGGTGTGACAGGAAATCCCGTAGAAGGACTTGGAAAAGAAGCTATCATTAAAGGGAATAGAATAGATGTGGATGATTTTCATCGCGTAAAAGGATATGATAATATTTATGCGGTAGGAGACGTAGCTTGTATGCGAAGTCAAGGTTATCCACATGGACACCCTATGGTTGCGCCTCCGGCTATGCAGCAAGGTCTAAATCTCGGTAAAAATTTGTTGCGCAAGCAGAATGGAAAAGCAATGAAGACTTTCAAGTACAAAGACAAGGGAGCAATGGCAACTGTTGGCAAAAATAAAGCACTCGTTGAGATAGGAAAATTTCATAGTAGAGGAACGTTTGCGTGGTTCATTTGGATGGGGGTGCACCTCATGGCGCTGGTCGGATTTCGCAACAGATTAATCACACTGTTTAACTGGACCAAAAATTATTTTAACTCTGATCGAGGTATGCGTTTGATGATTTCCAAATATGATCCGAGTGAAGAAAGGCGCAAGAAAAAACAACGAATGAAGAAGCAATATTTAGAAAAGATGAGCAAAAAAGGGTAGTTCCAATAAAGGGTTGTTTTTTTCTAGTACGGATCATTTTATTGGTATGAAACGTTCCGCGATGTAGTAGTCCAAAACGATGTAAAAAAAATTGCAAGATCGAATGACATTCCTCGATTTAAGAGTATACTCGAACCCAGTGCAAACGCATTTAAATATAGATTTCCTTTTTTAGTTGATATAGTAGAAGTAAAGGCTTTTTTGCCACGGGGTCTTTTGTCACGGGTTTCAACCCGTGAAAAAGAAAATAGAGGAAAATCTTATTTTGGTGCGACTTTTTGCCCCAAAAAATCGTGACAAAATACGCTCTATTCGAGATTTAGATTTTAAATGCGTTTGCGCTATATTCGAACTCAGTACATCAGTATCATTTAACGGGTCTTTATTATTTTTGCGCTTTAAAGAATAAATATGATCAACGAAAAAATACTCAATACGTATCAAGAGACGAATCATTTCGGCAGGCATATTGGAATGAAAATCATGGAAGTAGAGCAGGGTTACGTTCACTACGAAATGGAAATTGGAAAGGAACATCTTGCTACTCCTAAAGCGGCTCACGGTGGAGTTGTAGCTGGAATGATTGATGGAACACTTGGCGTAGCAGCCCTCTCTCAGGTGAGTCACCGCAACGAAATTGTGGCAACCGTTGAATTTAAGGTTAATTATCTCCTACCCGTTTATAAAGGGGATCAGTTAGATGCTAAAGGGCGTGTTATTTTTTCTGGAAATCGTTTGATTTATACAGAATGTGAAGTAAAGAATCAAAAAGGTCAGTTGGTCGCAAAAGCTAGTGGAACATTCAATGCTTATCCATTCGATAAAGCATTCTAATCGGAATGGCTCAGTCATGAGTGGCGATCAAATGAATGCATCAGCTATTTTTTACCTTTTCCCAGGTGCTGAACAATTCTTCTTGTTGCGGACGATCTTTTTCTATTGCTGTGAGCGGTTCACACGGTCGTAAAGTAGTTTTACATTCTTCGGGTAATTGCTGATATAGTGCGGTTCCTTTAGATTTCCAGGCAATCATTTCATCTGAAACTTCTTTTATTTTTTTGGCGGGGTTACCCACAATTAAACTGCGTTCTTCAAATTTTTGTTTGGCCGCCACAAAAGAAAGTGCTCCCACAATACATTCCTTTCCGATATGACTGTCGTCCATGATTACACTGTTCATACCGATGAGGGTATTTTCTCCAATAATGCCACCGTGAATAATTGCTCCATGACCGATATGGGCAGAAGGATGCAATTCGACCGTTTTACCCGGAAACATGTGAATCGTGCAGTTTTCTTGGATATTGCATCCATCAGCGATTTGAATTTCACCCCAATCACCTCGTATAGCTGCTCCAGGGCCGATGTAGACATCTTTTCCAATGATGGCATTCCCCGTGACTGTAGCGTTTGGATGAACGAAACTAGAAGGATCAATGACAGGTTTAAAACCATTAAATTCGTAGACGTTGGCCATAATAATATTATATTTAGTTGCACAACAAATCTGCTTTATTGCTGTTCAAAGTAAAGATATGAGTTATTGCGAATTTACAAAAGATTTACCTCATGAACATCTGGATCGCCAATATCACGATATGGAATATGGCTTTCCCGTAATTAACGACAATGAATTGTTCGGAAGATTAATTTTAGAAATTAATCAAGCTGGATTGAGCTGGTCAACAATTTTAAAGAAAGCATCAAATTTCAGAGAAGCTTATGATCAATTTTCGGTCGAAAAAATAGCCCGTTACACCGATCATGACGTAGATCGGTTAATGAGTAATTCGGGAATTATACGGAATCGAAGAAAAATTACTTCAGTGATTTACAACGCTAGAGTGGTAAAGGAGATTCAGCAGGAAAGGGGGAGCTTTGAAAATTGGCTGGATGACAAAAAATCGTTATCTTTGGACGCGTGGGTAGCTATTTTTCGCGCAAGGTTTAAATTTATAGGCGAGAAAATAATCGATGAATTTTTAATGAGTACGAGTTATAAATTGGGGGCACATAATAAAAGTTGTCCGATCTATGATAAAGTGCTGAAATCAGGTCCTAAATGGTTATGAAATTCAAATTTACACTTTTTGTTGTGGCGGTCTTATCTACAATGACTGTTCGCGCTCAATATAGTATTGGAGGTGGTTTAAGTACCCTGCACGGGGCGGGTGTTGATGTCAATCGCATGGGGCTGCACGCTTTTTATGAAGAACCTGTATCTAACTCGCGTACCAAGTTTTACAGGGCCACCATTATGTTTCCTTCTAAAAATACGCGACAAGGATCAATAGAAGCAGTTGATTTTTCAGTTTCTCCACAAAAAATTAAGGTTGACGAGATTTCCAAGACGAATCTTATATCGTTGGACGGCGGTAATCGCGTTTACTTTATCAATGATTACGATATCGGTTTTGCGCTATACGGTGCACTTCATTTGAAGGGGATTCTAATGATAAAATCGAGTGATTATTCCAATTTTCCATCTGGCGTCAGCAAGAGTGATTATAAAATACCTCAGTCGCGATCACTATTTTCATTACTAGCTTCATTCGGAGCTAATTTTGGAGCTAAATATCAGATCCCTGGGCGTGGAGCTATAACCGCTGACATCGCTGGTGATTTGATAACTCCTATGATCGATCAGGGTCAAGTTATGAATAATGAGATATCGGCTCTTTCGATAACGCTCAATTTTGCTTATCGCTTTGACTTCTACTAAGAAATCAACAACCATTGTCATTGAAAGCGGTGGATCCAAATCAACCTGGATGTGGATTGATTGCAATCAGCATGTCCAAAAAGACGTCTTGCCTGGATTACATCCAATGGAACTTAATACTGATAAAAAAGCAAAAGTACTGCAATACTTAAATGATCACCAACTTTTTGGTGCTACTGTTTATTTCTACGGTGCTGGTTGTGAAAGCAGTGTCGGAAAGCAATGCATCATTCAGTTTTTAGAAGATTGTCAGCTTTTTTCGATTGAGGTGCAGACAGATGTTTTAGGAGCCTGCAAAGCACTACTAGGTAATCAACCAGGAACGGTAGGTGTAATGGGGACTGGTGCAATTGCTGTTCAATATGATGGAGAAGCTATAATTCAAAAAGCCTCAGGATGGGGCTATATTTTAGGCGATGAAGGAAGTGGTTTTGATATCGGTAAACGTTTGGTACAGGCTTACCTCCGTAATGAATTTAAAGGAGCTCCGTCTATCGAAGCGACTATAGAGAACTATTTTGGAGGTGCTGATCGCATTATTCCGCTTTGCAGCCAGCCAAATGCACGGTGTACAATAGCAGGATTAACCAGGGAAGCAACTGTGTACCATGAAAATGATGTCGTTCGTTATATTCTGCAGAACGCCTTTTCCGATTTCTATAAAACAGCAATAGTACCACTGTCAGAAGAAAAGTCAATCAACCTGGTGGGAAGTGTGGCATATCATCTGCAAGATGAGATAAGATCAACGCTGGACAGCTTTAACCTAAAGGTGGACCGTGTGGAAGCTGAGGCTATTAATAATTTGTTCTATTTTGTCGTGAATAAATAGTGTCTCATCGATTTCTTTAATTCACTCATCGATTTTAGCGTAAAATAAACGATGCGAAATTATGTTTTCCTCTTAAAAAATGATGATATTGTGCATTCCTTAGATATTATTATGGAACAATTAGAAATAAAAGCTACTGCTGAGACACCTCAGATTAACTTTGACCCTCAAAGTGGTGAGATGATGATTAAAGGTAGAGCTATACCTCAAGATGCAGAAGCATTTTGGGCACCTGTTTTGAAATGGTTCTATGCTTACGCTGCTGCTCCTCAAAAACACACATCCTTTGTGTTGGATATGGAATACTTTAATATTTCGACCTCGAAGCAGCTCTTGTTTTTTCTACACAAATTGAATGAATTAAAAGAGGACGGTTACAACGTGTCTGTTATATGGAAATATCCAGAAGGGGATATTGAGATGCGCGAATCGGGTAACGATTACTCCTGTATGGTAGATATTCCTTTTCAGTTTGTAGAGAAAAGTTCTCCGATTGCTCGTGCCGTTTAAGGTTATTGGTCCCAACTATTTGGTAGAATAAAGAGTGGCTCGTTGTTTCCGTTAATCCAAAGTGAAGGACGATCGCTTGTTATTGATCTTGACGTTCCTGATGAAGGTAAATCTTCTTGTGCTGGGTTCACGGCGCTCATCCAGTTGGGTCGATGTAACTGTTTCTTAAGTTGAACGTTTTTATCTAATTCATTCTTAAAGCAATATGAGTATGTTTTTGAGGTGTTCAATACTGTCGAATGAATCCGATCATGAGTAAAAAAACATCCCCGAAAGAAAAAATAGGAATGAACTTGTTGCGCGCTTAAGTTATGCAAGACCTTTCGATGTTGGCCCAAAGGCAGTTGTCTCGCTTGAATTTTATTCAATTTGCGCTCAAAATGATCATTCAGAGAAGGCCCAACCCAGTTTTTTGGGACATCGGGAGAATGCGATTTTAACAGTAAGTAATATTTAACAGCCAATTCAATGTGGTAGGTGACGTTGTCGTAATTGAAAATGAAATCAATTTCTCCCAGTGTCTGCTTTTCTTCACGTACCTGAAAATTCTGGAGTAATAATTCAATAGGCTAGAATGTCTGAAAAAA
>CAJXMN010000094.1 GCA_913056215.1 uncultured Flavobacteriales bacterium
CATTTGTTCTAACTGAAAAATCTGTAATAAGTTGCCTAATCCTCCGACACCCAAACCTCCGCCTCCTCCTTCCCCAATTTGAGAAAGATTTAGTTTATTAAAAATAGCTGTGATCATTGCTGCCAAACCAACAACAATACCTGACAATAATGGAGCTAAGAAGGTCATATTACTTTTCATATCTGAAATTGTAGAAGCTAACAAATCTTTCAATCTAGCAGTTATCTTATTAATTCTCTTAGCATATTTAAGTTATCAATATCTACTGGGGAGCTCATACAATTATTCCAATTTATAATTCATAGATGTTGGCTATTATAGTTTTTTAGCCATTTAAAAAAGTTGTTTTCTGGCATGGGTTTGCCAAACTTAAATCCTTGAAAGATATGACAGTGTTTATTTTTAAAAAATTCAATATGTTCAGGGTCTTCAATACCTTCAGCGACGACATTTAGATTTAAACTTTCTGCCATGGCTAAGATAGTTCTTGTAATGGCATCGCCTTCTTTAGTACCGAGATTTAATATAAATGAGCGGTCAACTTTAATCGTATCGATAGGAAAACTTTGTAAGTAGGCTAAAGATGAATAGCCTGTTCCAAAGTCATCAATTGATATCATTAATCCCATTGCTTTTAAGCCGTTCAGTCTCTGAATATTACTTTTAGCATTAGACATAGCTAAACTTTCAGTAATTTCTAAGTCAATAAAGTGTGGGTCTAATGAGCTTCGTGAGACTAGTTGTTGAATATCGGCCATTAAGTTAGACTGAGAAAATTGGCGTCCAGATAAATTAATCCAAAAGTGAAGAGGGTAACCTGCTTGATGCCACTTTTGTGCTGTTTTAATTGCCTTTTGTAAAACATATTCACCAATTTCTATTATTAAACCAGTACTCTCCGCTAAGGGTATAAAAATGGCCGGAGAAATTAAGCCACGGGTAGGATGGTTCCACCGAACTAAAGCTTCTGCTCCAGTTGGCTCTAAAGTTTTTGCAGAAACTTGTGGTTGATAATAGACTTCAATTTCATTATTTTTTAATGCTTTACGTAAGTCATTCTCTAAGCTGAGTGTTTCTTGAGCGTTTTCATTCATTTTTGGTCTGAAGAAAACAAATTGATTACCGCCAGATTTTTTTGCCTTAGTGCGAGCGATATTTGCAAGATTAACCAGTTCTTCCGAGTCTTTTGAGTCGTCAGGGTAAGTGGCAATCCCAAAGCTGTAACTTACATAAAGTTCATCACCTTCAATAATAAAAGGGGCAGTTAATTGCTGATGGAAACGATTGATTAAAATATTAAGGTCGGATGGCGTGCCGATATTTTGCAGGAAAATAGCAAATTCATCGCTACCAAGTCGAGCGACGTAGTCATTTTCACGAGTAATACGATTGAGTCGTTTGGCAATAGAATCCTGACGGGCGATGGTAGCCTCCAATTCTTCGATGCGGCGTTCGCGTCGCTCTAATTCCTCTTCTTTTAATGCCAATCTGCGCTCTTTTTCTTTGATTCTTTCATCGTATAAGTACCCTTGATTGAGTTTGTCGGTCATCATCTTGGAGAATCGTTCACCCAGGTCTACGTGGTCATCTTGTAATTTTTGATGTTTTTCCTCCAATGCTAAGTGTTCCTCTTCCAGTTCGTTGTAGGATTTTACTAATGAACGATTTTCACTCATAAGGCTGTCTTTCTCCATGGAAAGTTCTTGATTTTTACCCAGCAAAAACTCATTTTCTTCTTCTTTAACTTTTACTGTTTCGCATAATTCGTCGCGTTCTTCAACCACTGCTATCAAACGATTCGAACCTGATATATTTCCTGCTGGTTTTTCTTCTCCACATTTATACACGGGCGCGCAAGCAGATAAACCTAAAAGGGATCCTGAAATTGCTAATAGTAGTACTTTTTTCATAGTCAAAACTTTAATCAAACCCCAAAAATAAAGTAATTCGTGGTATCAGCGGATAAAGTTTCGTGAAAATTGGATAATTTACTTGTATATTTAGGTCAACGATTAAAATGGAAATATGAGTATATTCAAATTAGTGGTTCCGATTGATTTTACCGAATCCGCAATAGACGCCATTCATTATGCCTGGGAATTGGCTAAAGATGAGAAAGATAATGATGAGCTAATTCTTGTTCATGTTTTGGATCAACTTAAGGAAAGTGAAGCAAAAGAAAAATTAGATGCGCTAGCTAAAAAAGAATTAGAAGGTTTTCAAGGTAAAGTAAGAACTGCCGTAATCAATGGTGAGGTTGAAGATCATATTGGTAGTTTTGCCGAGACGGAAAAGGCAAATTTTGTTGTAATGGGTGTTCATGAAACATCATTTTTAGATCGTTTATTGGGTAGTAGAGCCATGGAGGTCGTCGCATATAGTAAGGTGCCATTTATAACCGTTCAAAAAGGAACGACTTATCAGTCAATTGATAAAATAGCAATGACTATCGATCTGGATAAGGATAGTATTCAGGTTGTAAAAGCTGCAGCATCTCTGGCGTATAACCTGGAGGCTGACTTACTCTTAGTGGCAGGAGATCATTCCGATTCAAACTTTAAACGTCAGATCAAAAGCAACTTGACTGTTGCGGCGAGATATCTAGAGAAGGAAAAGATCAATTATTCAGTAGAATTTCTTGATAGAGATCATTTCATTGATAAAATGTTAGCCTTGTGTGAAGAAAAAGGAGTGGATATTATCGCTGCTACATACTATTTAAACACATTTGGTATTTTGTCTTCCAAATTTGTTCAGCACTTAATAACTAATGAGAATAAATTACCCGTTCTTACTGTGGATGCCGAACTATTTTCTTCTGGTCCACAGTTTCCATTCATTACTACTTGATGAGTGGTTTTTGTCACTCTGGATTACGTAACATCTGTAACACGTATTTGGAGTAGTATGACGTATCTTTGTACAAAACATAAAGATATGGCTACAATACAATTAACAGCAGAAAAGTTTAAAAACGATATTTTTGATTATACACAGTCTAAAGACTGGAATTATAAAGATGATGTCCCGGCATTGATTGATTTTTACGCCGACTGGTGTGGGCCCTGTAAGATGGTAGCTCCGATCCTTGAAGAGTTGTCGGAAGAGTATGAAGGGAAAGTGAAAATATATAAATTGGATACCGAAGCGGAACAGGAATTGTCTGCGATGTTTGGTATACGCTCAATTCCGAGTATGCTCTTCATTCCCGTCGATGGCGAACAGCCCAAAATGCAAGCGGGGGCGCTACCAAAGAAAGCACTCGAAAATGCAATTAACTCGGAATTGCTAGGCGAATAAATATAACAGTATCGAGCAAGAGTATAGAATAACAGTATCGAGCAGGAGTATATTGAGTTTCGAGTTTTTCTCGTGCTCAAAACTCTAGCTCTTGCTCAAAAACTCTTGCTCTTGCTCCCCCTTCATCAAACTTTCTCGTGTTTCCAGCGCTTATGCGACCACAACCAATACTCAGGGTGCTCCTTGATCACCATTTCCAGGTATTCAGCATGACGGTCTAATACGTATCCCTCTCGCTCCGATTTGATATCGTCGGAAATTGGATAAAAAGTGACTTCGTAAAATCCGCGCTTCTTTTTTCTGATACATCCGAAGAGTACAACTTGGTCGTATTTGGCAGCCAGTTTTTCGGCACCTTTCATCCATCCTGTATCCTGGTTCAGAAATGTATTCCAATAGGCAGTTTTGGGGTTTCCGGGCGACTGATCGTTCATCATGATGCTCAATGTTGGTTTGTCACTTTTGCGGTTAGCAAAGAACCGAGGAACACCACGCATACTCAACATTTTCATTCCGAAACGTTGTCTTGATTTTAAAATCACCCGATCAAAAAATTTATTCTTTAATGGACGATAGGCGGCAATAGTCTCATGTTTCATCTGTTGAGCTATTCCCACAGCATAATACTCCCAATTGTTGTAATGGCCGCACAATACGATGACGCTTTTGCCTTCTTCATAGTATTTGTAGAGAATTTCGGGATTGATTAAGGCACAGCGCTCTTTTATCGCTTTATCGGATATGGTCAATGATTTGGTGCTTTCTACCAAGAAATCTGCAAAATGACGGTAAAATTTCCGTTCGATATCTTTGATCTCTATTTCGTCCAGGTGGGGAAAAGAGTTTTTGAGATTATCGCGCACAACTTTCTTGCGATATCCAACAATATAGTAAAGCAAAAAATAAACAATATTAGAAACAAAGTAGAGCACACCGAACGGTAAGTGTGATATGGGAATCACAAGCACGTAATATATAATTGGGCTCAGTAGTTTAGACATTGTTTAAAAAATCCCAAAAATAGCTTTTCTCTGTAAACTATAGTCTTTCGGTATCATAAGTTTTTATCTAACGACGAAATTCCACAGATATTTTATTTCAGCTTCATCTTCACGAGTGATTTATTTTGCTCGTTCTCAATTTTAATTATTGAATTCGAGCTATACTAATGTTGCTTACCTTTAAATTGAAATGAACCTATAGTAAGCACCTGGACTAATCATCATAGGAGTCTCAGCAAAGAAGCTCATTAAAAAAGCTAATTGAGCGCCTTCATCAAAACGACATATAATTCCATCATATCCTCAATATCCGAAAGAAAAACTTTTTCATCAGGAGAGTGGACATGATCTTCCGGAGCACCAATAAAACACCAGTCGAAAGGTAAATCCGTTTGCTGAAGCATGGTGCCGTCACTTCCTCCACCTGATTCCACTTCTAATTGATAGTGTATATCTTCTTGATCAGCAATCGAAATGATACGATTGAGAAAACTTCTTCTTGGGACGCCACTGTCTCGCATAGAAATAGCAACACCACCGCCATGCATGACGCCATCAGTTACCCAGGTGATATCGGAAATGAGTCCTTGGTGAACATTATAGCGATCGTAGAGAAAACGTCCGAGAAATCCAACACTTCCTCCACCGTGTTCTTCGTATGTCGAAAATACGATAGCACCATTTTCAAGATGTGCTGCCGCATTGAGTGCGTTGAGTACTCCTAACCGATTATCCAGATAAGGGGATTGCAGGTATTTATTGTTGAGCCTGAAATTGGGCTTGAAGGTCAGATTGGTTCCCCTGTCAATTTCGCGATCAAATACGTACTTTAACGATTTTTGACCATCGTCGTCCTCAATAATCATGAGTTCCGTTTCAATTGGTCCTTTACTGTCAGAACCTACGAGTTTCATCCCGTCAATGGCTCTGGGACCACCTATTTTAATAAGGCTTTTATCATATCCAGTTGTAAAACCAATCGTGTCCATGTGTGCGAAAATTGCTGTTTTCGGCTGACCAAAAACGAGTATAATGGCGTCTTGAAAACCGTCTCCATAAAAGAGCTCTGGTTGAGCTTTCCACTCTGATTGATGGCTCTGTACGTAGTCGATTATAAAATCGCGAATACGCCCTTCATCTCCCGAAGCTCCACTAATTTTGATCAATTCTTCTAGTAATTCTGGTTTAAAATGTGCCAATCTTTTCAATTTTTAATGAATCGTATCTTTTTAATTGTTCGAGCAGTTGCTCTGTGTGTTTGATTTTAATAGCAATGCGCAAGAAACAACTGTTTTCGAAAGATTGTTCTTGTATTGTTGCTTTACTTTCTTTGACGTCATTCATAATATGCGGCATATCTGCATAGTCGAAATACAACATAAAACGATCTTTTACCGTTTCAGTGATAATTGTTCCCGCCTCGATTGCCTCTTTTGCAGCAGTTCTGTACGCATTAATTAATCCACCCACACCCAGTTTCGTTCCTCCATAATAGCGTACAACACCGATGAGTGTATTAGTGAGATCATAGGATTGAATTTGTCCTAGAATTGGGGCTCCAGCACTATTACTAGGCTCTCCATCATCGTTAACGCGATAAACGTCTTTCTGAATGCCAAAACGATAAGCATAGCACAAATGTCCGGCTTGGTGATGCCCATTTTTCCACTTTTCGAGGAGTGTCTTTGCAGTATCCTCGTCTTCACAATTTTGAGCGATACCAATAAACTTCGAGCCTTTTTCTTTGTACAAACCCTCCGTTCTGTTTTTTAAGGTCTTGTATGTTGTTGGTAATTTCAGTATCTTTGACTTTTGTACAAAAGTATTGATATCCGTGTAAATATGAAATTCTTTAATACATATCTCGTTCTGATAGTTATTGTGGTTTTGAGTATTAGCTCCTGCAACAAAGAAGAACAAAGTTGTCAAGATGGCGTCTGGGATGAAGAGTTGGAAGAGAAAAAGGATTGCGGAGGTGTATGCCCCCCTTGTGATGATGGAAATGGTAACGACGCTCCAACGAGTTTGGTATATGCAGTTTTCGATGGAGAGCCTGTCAGTTTCCTGAACTATGGTATGGAGCGGAATAATGACTGGAAGTTGACTTTCCAGAATGACAGTATTTCAGTAACGCTCAATTTTGGTGATGGAGACTCGCTGGGTGTTCGCCCTATAAAGACGAGTGGGACAGGATTCTATTATAATAATGATACATACTCATTTGATCAAGGAACAGTTATGTTCACTGAAATTGATCATGAAAACCAGCGACTTTCAGGGTATTTTGAGGCAGAATTTCTCGATCAGCAAAATCCACCACAACCTTTTGTTTTGGGGAACGGCGAATTTGAAAACGTAGAGTGGCAGTGAATTTTAAATTTCAGTTTTATATCGGTTTGGGATTAGTGGGGTTGACCATCTACGATATGGCGATTATCGGTTTTGAAATCAAACATGCTTTGTTTTTTGGTATTGCTGGATTAGCTATTTATCAGGGGATGAAATCATCAGGATAGGATGTTGTAAGTTTTTGATGTTCCAACCGACTCAGTTATAAAAATGCAAAATTTTATTGTCCACCTTACCGCAACTAAAACAGTGTTTGATAGCGCTGAAATGCATCGATGGTTCACTGATCGTCTTAATGATTTCATGCGGGAGAATTACCTTCAACAAGTGTATCAATCTCAAGATAAAAATCAGATGTGGTTGGTTTGGAGAGCGGATGACCAGGAGCTTTTAAGGATGATGATGAAACCGCTCGTACTAAAAATGGGTATCGAAATGGAAGTCACTCCACTGCGCCTGAAGTTTTGAGTTTAGTTGGAACGCGTCAAAACTAAGTAAAGAGCCAGGTCCATAACAAAACAACCCCAATAGCCAGCAACGGTCCAGCAAAAAAGAAAAAGAAGCCCCCTTTCCGAAAATCTTTTTGTTCAATCATTCCTGTAGCATAAGCGACTGCATTGGCAGGTGTAGAAACGGGTAATAGTAAAGCGCAAGAACAACTAATAGCAATGATTAATGGGGCCGCAGTGCCCAAAATACCTGAAATCGAAAGTCCTAATGGAACCAGGATTGCAGAGGCAGCAGTGTTACTCATCACATTGGACAACAATATGCCGATAAAACTGAAAATAACCATGACCCAAAAAGAAGAAATAGCCAATTCCTGTAGCACATTCATAATTATTTCCGAAAGTCCGACTTCGACAATCGCTAGCCCGAGAGCAAGACCACCCGCGACCAACATTAACGTGTCCCAGGGTAGTGCGCGCACCTCTTTAGCGCCCACGACTTGTGTGAGCGTTAACAGAACTATAGGTACCGCGGAGGTAGCGGCAACAGGGATACCATGTAAGGTCTCTGTTAGCCATAGTCCCACTGTGATTATTAAGGTGAAAAGCACAGCTCGTTTGTTTTTTGGATTCACTTTTTTTGTCGTTTCCAGTTGATCCAGTTGAAGGTCAGCTATTGTCATTGATTTTGGAATCGATCGTACAAGTACGCGATAAAAGGAATAAACGAGGACGAGGGCAATAGGAAGACCGAAAACCATCCAGTCCAGGAAGTTAATGGAAACACCTATTTCATGTAGTGCTCCCACCGCAATAGCGTTAGGTGTGCTTCCAATGATGGTTCCAATTCCACCTACGGCCGCAGAAGCAGGGATACCGATCAGGATCGTCTTAGCAAATCGATTCTCTTTACCAATAAGGTGTACGAGAGGAAGAACGGAAGAAATCATCATAGCAGTAGTAGCTGTATTTGACATAACCATACTTCCAAAAGCGGTAGTAAACATTAAGCCCAATAGTAATCTTCGGGGTGATGCCCCAAAACGTTTAAGCGTATACTCAAATAACCATCGATCAATTTTGGCAACTTTCATTCCCTGGGCTAGAAAAAAACCTCCTAGTAGGAGCCAAATCACGTTACTGGTCCATGTATCTAGATAGATCTGAACAGACGTGGAGCCCTCCAATAAGTAAGGCGTTCCAAATCCGAACATCAGCATGGCAATGATAAAAATTCCAACTGCGAAAGGAGGAATAGCTTCTGTAATCCATAGACCGATCGCCAGAAGACCGATTAAAACGACAAAATTGACATCATCTGGATAGCCCAGTTCACGAAAAAAATAAGTGGTAATTAATGCGATAATTAAATTCCCTGTAAATGTCGAAGTATTAAATAGCCATCCAAATCCCTTGCGCCCAAGTTTGGTTATTGCGGTCAGTCGTGAATCATTTTCGTACATAATGGCCAAATTTATAAAATATTCAATTTCAATGTATTTAATTACTGTATGTTTATTAAGGACACAATCGGGTAGGAGACTCAGATTTCTTTAATTCCATTTCTTTGTCATTTATACTGACGTGTATTCAACACCTTGTATTCAAGAGTATTTGAAAATCAAAAAAGAAGCCTTGTTGCGATAAAAAAATCAGGTATAATTATATATTCGCGCTTAAACATTATCATCCTTTGTGGTGTTTTCCATAAGTTATGAAATTAGATCTGAAAAATAGAGCCAAAGATTATAAACGTCCTTTTCTCATTGCTGGTCCTTGTAGTGTAGAGTCAGAAGAACAGATGATACAGATGGCGGAGGGGCTTGCTGAAGATGGTCGGACGGCTCTCCTGCGCGGAGGTATCTGGAAGCCGCGTACACGCCCAGATTCGTTTGAAGGATTAGGTCAAAAGGCGCTGCCATGGCTGATCAATGCTGGAAAATCAACGGGTTTGCCCGTTACTACAGAAGTTGCTAATGCCAAGCATGTAGAGTTGGCGCTTAAAGCAGGAGTGGACGTATTGTGGATTGGAGCCCGAACGACGGTCAATCCGTTCACTGTGCAGGAGATTGCTGATGCTATTTCAGGAACAGATATTACAGTAATGGTTAAAAACCCCGTGAATCCTGACTTGATGTTATGGATGGGTGCTTTGGAGCGATTTGCTAAAGCAGGTATAGATGATTTGATTGCTATTCATCGCGGATTTTCAGTCTACAATCATCCAAAATATCGAAACGTTCCCAGTTGGGAGATTCCCATTGCACTCATTGAAAAAATGCCCGAAATACCTATTATTTGTGATCCGAGTCATATTTCGGGTAAACGGGAAGGATTGTTACATGTTTCTCAAAAAGCGATGGACCTGAATTTTGCTGGTTTAATGATAGAGACGCATCCGACGCCAGATAGTGCTTGGTCTGACCCGATGCAACAAGTAACACCTGAAGAGTTGTTTGCGATTATAGATCAATTGGTGTTGAGAACCGAAACAATCTCTGAAGAAGCAGAGGACTTTATTGACCTTATGCGCGCAAAAATAGCAGCACAAGACGATAAATTATTTGAACTGTTGAGTCACCGTATGAAACTAGCGGAAGAAGTTGGTATTTATAAGCGAGAAAATGATATTACTATTCTTCAACAAGAACATTGGCGTAGCATTATCGAAAATAGACTTCAGCAGTCAGATGAGTTTCATCTTACCCACGAATTTGTCCGTTCGTTAATGGATGCCATCCATCAGGAATCGATTCGTCATCAGACAAAGGTGATGAATCCATCACTGAAGTGATCTTTTGTTAAAAGAGATGAATTGTCAGTCGTGTAATCATGGCTAAGGCCACTAGGGAGGCGCCACAGATAAAAATAGTTGCAATATGCCTTGATTTTTTACAAATGGCAATAACCCCCACAATAATAGTCATCAGAAGAAGGAGTACTCCGGGATTGTGTAAAAAAGATGCGATAAAATCACCTTTGAGAAGTGCTAGCAATGAACGTTGTGTGCCACAGCCCAAACATTCGACTCCAAACTGACTTTTAAAAGTACATGTGAGTAAGTGCTCTTTCATAACCGAAGTTATTGCATTCCCATACTAGCTGCTGAAAAGAAAAATGAACCGACGATGAGAAGATAAACAATTAAGAAAAGTAGATATAACGCTGATAAACTGAGTCCAATAATTCCACATATTTTTCCTGCCTTGACCAGTTGGATCGATTCGGGTGTGTAACGTTGAGGATGATCCTCGATAAGATTGTTCGCTTTATTAGCCATGACCAGGGCAATAATTCCACATATCACACCAACAATGCCGTAACAAAAACATCCTGGAAAAATGGAGCAAATACCCAGTACCAAGACACCCACGTGGTTGGGCACTTTTTCCTGTCCATTCATCGATTGATCCAACTCTATACCATCTTCTAATTCAGTCATTACAATTAAATTTAGCCTCAAAAATAAGAGGTTAATTTTAAAATCAGTTGAAAGTGTGAGTTTATATGATTGAAAATCACATTGAATTCCTGTGGCCTGATTTTGACGTGGGTTAACATTTGGATGAATTTCGGAGAGGTACAGGGGATTGAATCGATGAAATCTGTTTATATTTGTGAGCATTCAGAGTAAAAAAATTATGGAAAAAATTACGCCTTATAAACCAGAGAATAAAGTAAGAATAGTTACTGCAGCATCGCTTTTTGATGGACATGATGCAGCGATTAACGTGATGCGTAGAATCATTCAGGCTACTGGCTGTGAAGTGATCCACTTGGGGCATGACCGTAGTGTAGAAGAAGTGGTCGATTGTGCCATTCAGGAAGATGTTCAGGCTATTGCTATGACATCCTACCAAGGTGGTCATACCGAGTACCTTAAGTACATGCATGACTTGCTTCAGGAAAAAGGAGCACCTCACATTAAGATTTTTGCTGGTGGAGGAGGAACAATACTTCCAGATGAAATTAAGGAGCTCCACGAATACGGTATTACTCGGATTTACCATCCAGATGATGGACGAGAAATGGGATTGCAAGGTATGATCAATGATCTCGTTCAACAATCGGATTTCCCTGTTGGGAAAGATGTAAATGTGGATGCTGCGAAATTAAAGGAGAAAAATAACGCCAATACCGCGAAGGTTATTTCTGCAGCAGAAAATTATCCTGAAGCTTCTAAAAAATTACTGGATGAGGTGCATAAACTGGCGGATAAAACTGATATTCCAGTGCTCGGTATAACAGGTACTGGAGGTGCAGGTAAATCGTCGCTTGTCGATGAGTTAGTCCGGCGATTTTTAGTTGATTTTAAAGATAAGAATATAGCAGTCGTTTCTGTCGATCCTTCGAAACGAAAAACTGGTGGTGCCTTACTCGGTGACCGTATTCGTATGAATTCAATATCGAGTAATCGCGTTTATATGCGCTCATTGGCGACACGTCAATCAAATTTGGCACTATCAAAGCATGTGGCTGAGGCATTATTGGTCTTAAAAGCTGCAGCCTACGATTTGATTATTCTCGAAACCTCTGGAATTGGTCAGTCGGATACTGAAATTATGGATCATTCAGATGCTAGTTTATATGTCATGACTCCGGAATACGGTGCAGCGACACAGCTGGAGAAAATTGATATGCTCGATTTTGCAGACGTTATCGCATTGAACAAATTCGATAAGCGCGGAGCTTTAGATGCATTGCGCGACGTGAGAAAACAATACCAGCGTAATCATCAACTTTTTGATGCGAAGGTCGATGATATGCCCGTATACGGCACGATTGCTTCGCAGTTCAATGATCCTGGAATGAATCAATTATACACTGTCTTGATTGATACCATTAACAAGAAGTCGAAACAACAATTGGACTCTACTTTTGAGATAACAGATGAAATGTCTGAGAAAATCTTTGTGATTCCGCCCGAAAGGACGCGCTACTTGTCGGAAATTGCCGAGAATAATCGTGCCTATGATAAATGGGTCGATGAACAAGTAGAGGTTGCCAATAAGTTGTATGGATATCAAAAATCAATTGAAACACTTGAAGTTAGTGATTTTGAAGATAAAGACCGATTGGTAAAAGGACTTCAAGAAGCGTTTGAAAAAGAAAAGCTAAATTTAAATCCTCACAATTGGGAAGCACTCGAGGGCTGGAAAGATAAGGTGCAGCGTTATCAAGATCCTGTATTCAAATATAAGGTGCGAGACAAAGAGTTGAAAATACAAACGCATACTGAATCCCTTTCGCACATGCAGATTCCCAAAGTCGCGCTTCCTAAATATTCCTCATGGGGTGATATTTTAAAATGGTTGTTGAGAGAAAATGTTCCTGGAGAATTTCCCTATACGGCTGGACTGTTTCCTTTCAAAAGAGAAGGAGAAGACCCCACGCGTATGTTTGCGGGTGAAGGAGGA